>NZ_JBQCCF010000056.1:0-99702 GCF_051962475.1 Dyella sp. | reverse complement strand
GGGGTGAGGGGGCGCTCTGACGCCTGGGGGAAGGGGAAAGCCAAGAGCTTCCCCCTCACCCAACCCTCTCCCCCGAGCAAAGCTCGGGGAAGAGGGCTAAAGCGCGCGCTGCCGCGGAGTCCTGCTCCCTCTCCCCTGGCGTAGCCGGGGAGAGGGCTGGGGTGAGGGGGCGCTCTGACGCCTGGGGGAAGGGGAAAGCCAAGAGCTTCCCCCTCACCCAACCCTCTCCCCCGATCAAAGCTCGGGGAAGAGGGCTAAAGCGCGCGCTGCCGCGGAGTCCTGCTCCCTCTCCCCTGGCGTAGCCGGGGAAGAGGGCTGGAGTGAGGGGGCGCTCTGATGCTTGGGCGAAGCGACCAGCCAGGAGCCAGTTCCTGGCCCAGCCCGCTCTCCCACGTGAGGGAGGGCTCCAGCGCCGCGGCAACTCACAACTCACGCCGCAGCCTCATCCAGCGAGGGCAGCGCACGCGGCGCGCAGTCCTTCACCGCCTCGGCGATGGCGCGAATGTGCGCGGGCGTAGTGCCGCAGCAGCCACCGACCAGGTTGAGCAGCCCGTCCCGGGCGAAGCCGCGGATCACGCTGGCCATCTGCTCAGGCGTCTCGTCGTATTCGCCAAACGCGTTGGGCAGGCCGGCGTTCGGGTGGGTGCTGACGTAGCCGTCGGCGACGCGCGCCAGGGTCTGGATATGCGGGCGCAGGTCGGCCGCGCCGAGCGCGCAGTTCAGGCCCACCGACAGTGGGCGTGCGTGCTGCACCGAGTAATAGAACGCCTCGGCGGTCTGCCCCGAGAGGGTGCGGCCGGAGCGATCGGTGATGGTGCCGGAGATCATCACCGGCAAGCGCCCACCGCGCTCGCGGAACAGCTCGGCCAGCGCGAACAGCGCGGCCTTGGCGTTGAGCGTGTCGAAGATCGTCTCGACCATGATCAGGTCGGTGCCGCCGTCGATCAGGCCGCGGGCCGATTCGGTGTAGTTGGCCGCCAGCTCCTCGAAGCTCACGTTGCGAAAGCCCGGGTCGTTGACGTCCGGCGACAGCGAGGCAGTGCGGCTGGTGGGGCCGAGTACGCCGATCACGAAACGCGGCTTGTCCGGCGTCTTCGCCTCCATCGCGTCGCAGGCCGCGCGGGCCAGGGCAGCGCCGGCGCGGTTGAGCTCGTAGGCGAGGTGTTCGAGGTGGTAGTCGGCCTGGCTGATGCGGGTGGAGTTGAAGGTGTTGGTCTCCACCAGGTCCGCGCCGGCCTCCAGGTAGGCGGTGTGCACGCCGCGGATGATGTCCGGCTGGGTCAGCGTGAGCAGGTCGTTGTTGCCCTTCAGGTCGCAGGCGCCGGGGTGATCGTGCGTATGCGTGCTGTCGTGGCCGCCGGCAAAGCGCTCGCCGCGGAACGCGGTTTCGTCCAACTGGTGACCCTGCAGCATGGTGCCCATGCCGCCGTCGAGGATCAGGATGCGCTCGCGCAGCGCGGCCTGGAGCTTGGCGACGCGCTCGGGATGGAGCCAGGGCAGGGTGGTCATGGGCATGTTCCTCGATGGCCTACGGCTTGCGTGCCAGCAGGCTGATGACTTCGAAATGCGGCGCCTTGCGCTCGCGGCTGAGGCGGTTGGCGCTTACCACATCGAGTCCCGCGGCCGCGGCAAAGCTGCCGAGCTGCTTGAGCGAGAAGCCGAGATTGATGTGGTCGAACGGCTCCACCGCGGCGCGGTGGTCGTGCTCGCCCAGCGTGACCGCCAGCAGGCGCCCGCCGGGACGCAGCACACGGGCCGCTTCGGCCACGGCCACGGCCGGTTCGGCGGCGTAGGTGAGCGCGTGCAGCATCAGCACCAGGTCGAAGCGGCGCTCGCCCAGCTCCAGTGCCTGCATGTCGCCCTGGCGCACCTCCACATTGGAGAATGCCTGCAGGCGGCGGGCGGCGGCTTCGACCACGCGCTCGCTGGAGTCGATGCAGACGATGGAGCGCGCGTGCGGCGCCAGCAGTTCGGCGGTGATGCCGTCGCCGGAGGCGATGTCCAGCACGTCGCCGGTCTCCAGCAACTGCAGCAGCGAGCGGGCCAGGGTCTCCCAGGTGCGGCCTGGCGAGTAGTGGCGTTCCATGTCGCCAGCCACCGTGTCTGCCCAGCCGGCCTCGCGCGCGCGCTGGGCGAGCACGCCGGGGATACGCGCGGCGTCCTCGCGCAGCAGCGCATCGTCGATGCTCTCGCGCAGCGATTTCAGCAACTGATGCTGGTGCTCGTCGCCCTCGGTATTGGCGCGGTAGTAGGCCGATACGCCGGCGCGACGGTCGCGTACCAGGTTGGCTTCCTTCAGCTTGGCCAGATGGGTGGACACGCGCGGTTGTGCCAGATGCAGCACGGCAGCGAGCTCGGCCACGGTCAGTTCTTCACCTTCCAGGGCCGCCAACAGGCGTACACGGGTGGGGTCGGCCAGTAGCCGGAGCACGCTGGAGGCAGTTGCCAGGTCCATGCGTCATCCTTTTATCGCGATACAAAGATAAGTAAGGCTAGGCCTGCATTGCGGGGGCGTCAAGGGTTGACAGGATGGCCGCTGGCGGCGTGCCGATGCGGAGGGGCATCCACGGTGCCTCGCGTGCCGTAATTGCGCTGACCACGGCGGCGCTGCCGATCCGTTGCTGCAAGCGCACAAGCCCGAGGGGGCCGCCACGCTAAAATGGTCGGCTAAGCCATCGCACCGGAGTAGTTCATGGATTTCCGTTTTACCGAAGACCAGCTGTCGATCCAGTCGATCGCCCGCGATTTCGCGCTCAAGCGCATCGCGCCGGTGGCCGCCGAGCTGGACGCGAAGGGCGAATTCCCGCTCGACAACATCCGCGAGATGGGCCAGCTCGGCCTGATGGGTATCGAGGTGCCGGAGGAATACGGCGGCGCGGGTATGGACACCATCGCCTACGTGCTGGCGATGATCGAGATCGCGGCGGCCGATGCCGCCACCTCGACCATCATGTCGGTCAACAATTCGCTGTTCTGCAACGGCATCCTCAAGCACGGCAGCGAGGAACAGAAGCAGAAGTACGTGCGCGCGATCGCCCAGGGCGAGGCGATCGGCGCCTACGCGCTGACCGAGCCGCAATCCGGCTCCGACGCTTCGGCCATGCACACCCGCGCCACCAAGAACGAGAACGGTGACTGGGTGATCAACGGCAAGAAGAGCTGGATCACCTCCGGCCCGGTGGCGCGCTACATCGTGCTGTTCGCCATCACCACCCCGGGCATCGGCGCCAAGGGCGTGTCGGCCTTCATCATCGACACGCAGAAGCCGGGCTTCCATGCCGGCAAGACCGAGCCGAAGCTGGGCATCCGCGCCTCGGCCACCTGCGAGATCGAGCTCAACGAGTACGTCTGCTCCAAGGACGACGTGCTTGGCGAGATCGGCAAGGGTTTCTCCATCGCGATGGGCGTGCTCGACGCCGGCCGCATCGGCATCGCCTCGCAGGCCGTGGGCATTGCGCGGGCAGCCTACGAGGCCACGCTGCAGTGGTCGCGCGACCGCAAAGCGTTCGGCCATCCGATCGGCACCTTCCAGATGACCCAGGCGAAGATCGCCGACATGAAGTGCAAGCTCGACGCCGCCACCCTGCTCACGCTGCGCGCAGCGTGGACCAAGATGGAGGCGGAGAAGAGCGGCGGCCGCTTCAACACCGAGGCGTCGGTGGCCAAGCTGGTGGCGTCCGAGGCGGCGATGTGGATCGCCCACCAGGCCGTGCAGATCCACGGCGGGATGGGTTACTCCAAGGAGATGCCGCTGGAACGCTACTTCCGCGACGCCAAGATCACCGAGATCTACGAGGGCACCAGCGAGATTCAGCGCATGGTGATCGCGCGGGCGGAGACCGGCCTGCGCTGATCGCCGGGCCATCTCTACAGGGGCGCACCTTAGAGCGCGGCGCTTTTCGTCACGTGACACAAAGCATCCGCGTACAGTGCGTGCCCCTCAAAAAAGCCCCGGCATGAACCGGGGCTTTTTTATTATTTTTTACGCTCCCCGCCGCGGGTCGGAGTCGAACGGCTGCATGCCGCGGTGGCCTTGCGCTGGCTTGCCGGACTCGGGCCCGTCGAGCTTGTCGCCGAGCAGGCGGCGCACCACCACGTAGAACACCGGGATCAGCAGCAGGCCGAGGAAGGTGGCGAACATCATGCCGCCGATCACACCGGTACCAATGGCGTGGCGCGAGTTGGCGCCGGCGCCGGTGGAAATGGCCAGCGGCAGCACGCCCAGGATGAACGCCATCGAGGTCATCAGGATCGGGCGCAGGCGCAGGCGGGAGGCTTCGATCACACCTTCGCGCAGGCTCTTGCCCTCGGCCTGTTTCTCCACCGCGAATTCCACGATCAGGATCGCGTTCTTCGCCGCCAGGCCGATCACCGTGATCAGGCCGATCTTGAAGTAGATGTCGTTCGGCAGGCCGCGCAGCATCGAGAACACCACCGTGCCTAGCAGGCCCAGCGGCACCACCAGCAGCACCGCCACCGGGATCGACCAGCTCTCGTACAGAGCGGCCAGGCACAGGAACACGATCACGATGGACAGCACCATCAGCAGGGTGGCCGAGTTGCCCGAGAGGATTTCCTGGTAGGACTGGCCGGTCCAGTCGTAGCCGAAGCCCTTGGGCAGGTCGTCGTTGACGATTTTCTCCATCTCGGCCATCGCCTGGCCGGTGGAGTAGCCCTGTGCCGCATTGCCCACGATCTCCACCGCCGAGTAGCCGTTGTAGCGGGCCAGCGCCGGCGAGGCGAGGGTCCACTTGGCGTCGACCACGCTGGAGATCGGGATCATCTGCGGGCTGCCATCGTTGGCGGTCTGCGAGCTGGGCGTGTAGATGTGCTGCAGCGCGTCCGGGCCCATGCGGTAGGCCTGGTCGGCCTGCATCAGCACGCGCTTCACGCGGCCGGCGTAGGCGAAGTCGTTGACGTATACCGGCGCCAGGGTGAGCTGGATGGCGTTGTAGATGTCGCTCACCGACAGGCCCAGCGACTGCGCCTGCACGCGGTCTACCTTCAGTTGCAGGGCGGGGGCGTCTTCCAGCGCCTGCGGGCGGATGCCCATCAGCTTGTCGTTCTGCGCGGCCTTGCCCAGCAGAGTGTTGCGCGCCTTGGTCAGCTCGCTGCGATCCTGGCCGGCACGTGCCTGCAGCCACATGTCGATGCCGCCGAACTGGCTCAGGCCACGGATGGTCGGCAGGTTCACCACGAATATCTGCGCGTCACGGATGCCGTGCAGCATGCCGTTGGCCTTGCCGATGAACTCATCGGCGGTGACATCGCGCTTGGCCCAGTCCTTCAGGCGGATGAAGGTCATGCCGGTGTTCTCGCCGGCGCCGACGAAGCTGAAGCCGGAGATCTGGAACATGCCTTCGACAGCCGGATCCTTGGTCAGCCGGGCACGCACTTCCTTCATCACGTGCTGGGTGCGCTCCACCGAGGCGCCGGGCGGAAGCGACACGATGGCCAGCGCGAAGCCCTGGTCTTCGCTGGGCACGAAGCTGGTGGGCATGCGCGTGAACAGCACGCCACACAGCACGCAGATCGCTGCGAACACCACCATCCAACGCGGCGCATGACTGATCGCGCTGCCGATGTGACCACTGTAGATCCGGGTGACGCGGTCGAAGATGCGGTTGAAGCCGCGGTAGACGACGTTCTTCTTGTGCTCGTGTTCGGGCTTGAGGATGCTCGCGCACAGCGCCGGGGTGAACGAGAGCGCCAGCAGCGCCGAGAAACCCATCGACACCGCGATGGTGAGCGCGAATTGCTTGTAGATCACGCCCGACGCGCCAGGCTGCAGTGCCGAGGGCACGAACACCGCCGCCAGCACCACGGTGATCGCCACGATGGCGCCGGTGATCTGGCCCATTGCCTTGCGCGTGGCTTCCTTCGGCGACAGACCCTCCTCGGTCATGATGCGCTCGACGTTCTCGATCACCACGATCGCGTCGTCCACCACGATACCGATCGCCAGCACCATGCCGAAAAGGGTCAGCTGGTTGATCGTGAAGCCCAGTGGCAGCAGGCCCAGGAAGGTTCCCAGCAGGGCCACCGGAATCACCAGCGTGGGGATGATGGTGGCGCGGAAGTTCTGCAGGAAGATCAGCATCACCAGGAAGACGAGGATCATCGCCTCGATCAGCGTGTGCATTACCTCTTCGATCGAGATCCGCACGAACGGCGTGCTGTCGTACGGCACGAACCAGCTCACGCCCTGCGGGAAACTCTTGGCCAGCTCGGTCATCTTCGAGCGCACGGCGGTGGCCACGTCCAGCGCGTTTGCGCCGGGCAGCAGCTGTACGCCGAAGGCGCCGGCTTCCTTGCCGTTGTACTGGGCGTGGAAGCCGTAGTTCTGCGGGCCGAAGGCGATGCGCGCCACGTCGCTGAGCTTGACCGTGGTGCCGTCGCTGTTGGCGCGCAGGATGATGTTGCCGAACTCCTCGGGCGTGGAGAAACGTCCCTCGGCCGATACCGTGGCGCTGAAGCCCTGGCCGGCCGGCGCCGGATCGGCGCCGAGCGAGCCGGCGGCGAACTGCACGTTCTGCGCCTTGATCGCCGCGAGCACCTGCGTGGCCGAGAGGTTGTAGCCGTGCAGTTTGTCCGGGTTGAGCCAGATGCGCATGGCGTACTCGGAGCCGATCTGACGGATCGAGCCCACGCCGGAGATGCGCGACACCTGGTCGAGCACCTGCGAGGAGACGATGTCGTTCAGGCGCGCGCCGTCGATCGCCGGGTTGTCCGAGGTGAGCGCCACGAACATCAGGAAGTCGGGGTTGGCCTTGGCCACCACCACGCCCTGCTGGGTGACTTCCGAGGGAAGCCGCGGCGTGGCGAGCGACACCTTGTTCTGCACCTGCACCTGAGCGATGTCCGGGTCGGTGCCGGTCTCGAAGGTGAGGGTGACCGTGGCCGAGCCGTTGGCGCTGGACGAGGAGCTGAAATACAGCAGGTGATCGATGCCGGTGAGCTGCTGCTCAATCACCTGGGTGACGGTTTTCTCGGTGGTATCGGCGCTGGCGCCCGGATAGCTGGCGCTCACCGTCACTTGGGGCGGCGCGATGTTGGGGTAGGACTCGATACCCATGTTCAGCACCGCGAGCGTGCCGCCCAGGGTGATGAGGATCGCCACCACCCACGCGAAGATCGGGCGGTCGATGAAGAAACTCGGCATGGTCGCGCTCCGTTACTGCTTGCCGGCAGGCGCCTGGCCTGCCGTGGCGGATGACTTCGCCTGAGCGGCGGCGGAGGAGGTGCCTGTCTCGTTCTGCTTCCACGGCTCGGCCTTCGCCGGCGCGCCTTCCTTGACGGTCTGCAAGCCGGAGACGATCACCTGATCGTTGGCCGCCAGGCCATCGGTGACGATCCAGTTGTTGCCGCTGACCTGGTCGGCGGTGACGTTCTTGCGCACCACCTTGCCGTCCTCGCCGACCACCATCACGTAGGCGCTGGCGGTGTCGCGCTGCAGCGCCGGCTGCGGCACCTCGAACACCTTGTGCTGTTCACCCAGCTGCGCCTTCAGCGTCACGTACATGCCCGGCAGCAGGCGATGCTCCGGGTTGGGCACCTTGGCGCGCAGGTCCACCGAACCGGTGGCCGGGTTCACCGTGGTGTCGGAGAAGTCGACCGTGCCCGGCTGGTCGTAGGCGCGGCCATCCGGCAGCGTCACGGCAACACTGGCGCGATTGTCGGCGGCCAGGGTCACGTTGCCGGCGGCCTGGGCGCTGCGCATCTGGTCCAGCTCGCTGACGCCGAGGGTGAAGTTCACGTACAGCGGATCGATCTGATCGACTGTGGTGAGCAGCGTCGCCTCCCCCTGTCCAACCAGCGCGCCTTCGGTCACCTGCTGCTTGCCGGCGCGACCGTCGATGGGCGAGGTGACGTCGGCATAGCCCAGGTTGATGCGCGCCGTCTGCACGTTGGCCTGGGCCTGCTGCACGCTGGCCGCGGCGGTGCGTTCGGCGGCCAGCGCATTGTCCAGGTCGGACTTGGACACGTAGCCCTTGGGCGCCAGCTCGCGCACGCGATCGGCGGCGACCTTCGCATTGGTGTAGCTCGCCCGCGCCTGCGCGAGATTGGCCTGGCTGGCCGCGAGCAGTGCCTTCAGCGGCGCCGGGTCGATCTGGAACAGCAACTGGCCCTTCTTCACGTCCGAGCCTTCTTCATACGTGCGCTTGAGCAGCACGCCGGAGACCCGTGCGCGCACGTCGGCGCTGCGGTACGGGGAGAGCCGGCCGACGAGGTCCTTGGACAGCGGCAGGCTCTGCGGATGCACGGTGACCACGCCGACCGTGGGCGGCGGCGGTGCGGCCTGCTGCTTGTCCTTGCCTCCGCAGGCGGCCAAAGCCAGCAGGCCCAGGCACAGCAGAGGTGTGCGCAGTGAAGAGGGGCTCATGAAAACTCCATAGCTTGCGTGATCGGGGAATGGGGTGCGTCATGCCGCCTCGCCGGCGTCCCGAGGGGCGCAGGTGCAGATCGGGTCGAGCAGATTTGAGTTCCGCGGCGGCAGGCGGATGCACGCGCATCGCCAGCGGGTCACCGGCGCGGATAATCGCGACACTATACCCGGCAGTTCACAATTTGTCCTGTCACCGGCGCCATTCGGTACGGCAGCTTTTCGCACTTGCAACAACTCCCCGGTTGTGTACAGCGCCATCGGCCGTCACCGTCGCGGTACGTCGCCACGCCTGCTTCGTGCGGCATCGGTGCCGGTTTTTTTCGTCGGCATGCCGGCACATGGAGCGAATTCTTATTGCATTGCAGCGTGAGCAAGCGAGAGCGCATCGGCCAATTTCCATGCGCCACAGCATGGCCGCAAACCGCGCCGCGCGGTGGATTCGCTCGGTTGCGAAGCGTATCCTTCGCAGGCTTTTTGTTCCCCCTCTGCCTCCACTGAACAGTAGAAGCCATGAATGCGATCCGCGCGGCCGAAAATGTCTCTCTCGCAGCAGCTGTAGCCGAAGAAATCAGCAAAAAGGATTTGCCCGACCAGCGCCTCCAGGAGGCGCAATTTTTTATCCGCGCTTTTTTCGCCCGTCTTGCAGCGGGTGACGAGTCGCTGCACTTGCCGGCCGAGTGGGCCGAACTGGTGCTCGACCTGCTCGACTTCCTGCGGCAGCGCCAGCCCGGCCGCGCCGCGGTGCGGGTCATCAATCCGGAAAGCGGCCATGACGGCCGCAGCGTGGTGGAGGTGGCGACCGACGACACGCCGTTCCTGGTCGATACGGTCAGCATGATCCTGGCAGCCGAGTTGCAGATCCACGCCGTGATCCATCCGGTAGTGAAGGTACGCCGCGACGACGCCGGACGCATGCTGGCGCTCGGTGAGGACAGAGCGGCTGCCGAATCGGTGATGCACTTCGAGATCGATCGCCTGGCCGATGGCGAAGCGCAGGATACGCTCAAGGCGCGCATCGAGACGGCGCTGGACGACGTGCGCCTGGCCGTGCGCGACTGGGCTGCGATGCGCGACAAGGCGCTGGCCATCGCCGCGGATCTGCCCTCGCGTGCCGGGCTGCCGACGACGGCTGCCACGGAGTCGAGCGAGTTCCTGCGCTGGCTGGCTGACGACAACTTCACCTTCCTCGGCTTTCGCGAGTACGAAGTACGCCAGGGTGAGGCGGGCGAGGTGCTGCAGTCGGTGGAAGGTTCCGGGCTGGGCATTCTCGCTGGCAACGAGCGCTCGCTCGCGCCGCGCTCGCTGAGCTCGCTAGGCCGCACCGATGCCGCCCGCACCGGCACGATCGAGCCGGTGATCCTGACTAAGACCAATGCGCGCTCGCAGGTACATCGTCCGGGCCACATGGACTACGTCGGTGTGCTGCGTTTCGACGCCAGCGGCAAGCCGGTGGCCGAGCAGCGCTTCCTCGGCCTGTTCTCTTCCAACGCCTACATGGCGCGTCCGCAGGACGTGCCGCTGGTACGTGAGAAGGTGGAAGCGGTGCTGGGCCGCTCCGGCCTCAAGCGCGACTCCTACTCGGGCAAGTCGCTGCGCCACATCCTTGAGACGCTGCCGCGAGACGAGCTGTTCCAGTCCAACGAAGACGAGCTTTATCAGGCGGTGACCGGCATTCTGGAGCTGCGCCAGCGCGCGCATACGCGCCTGTTCGTGCGTCGCGACCGCTACGGGCGCTTCTTCACCTGCATGGTGTTCGTGCCGCGTGAGCGCTTCAACACCACGGTGCGCGAGCGCATCGAGGGCCTGCTGCGCGATGCGCTGCACGGCGAAGAGCTCGATTCGGCCGTGCAGATGGGCGAGGCCGCCCTGGCGCGCTTGCACGTGGTGGTGCGTCCGCGCGTGGGCGAACAGGTCGCCTACGACGTGCACGTGCTGGAGGAAGGCGTGGCCCGCATCGTGCGCAACTGGCAGGACGAGGTGCGTGATCTGCTGGTGCGCAAGCTCGGCGCCCACCAGGGCGTGGTGCTCGCCAACCGCTATGCCCGTGCGATGCCGCCGGGCTATATCGACGAGGTGGCGCCGGCGGTGGCGGCGTCCGACATCGAGGCGCTCTCCAGCCTGGACGCCGACGATGCGATCCGCATGTCGCTGTACCGGCACGAAGACGGCTCGTTGCGCTTCAAGGTGATCCACTTCGGCGAGCCGATTCCGCTCTCCGAGGCGCTGCCGATGCTGGAGAACATGGGTGTGCGCATGCTCGCCGAGCATGTCTACAGCCTGGAGAACAAGGATCACCCGCTTACCGTGCACGACTTCGAGCTCAAGCCCAAGCAGCCGCTGAGCTTCGAGCTGGAACACGTGCGCGACCGTTTCGAACGCGCCTTCGAGGCGTTGTGGCGAGGCCAGGCCGAGAGCGACGGCTTCAACAATCTGGTGCTGTTCGCCCAGGCCGACTGGCGCCAGATCGCCATGCTGCGCGGCTACTGCAAGTACCTGCAGCAGGTGGGCATCGCGTTCTCGCAGACTTACATGGAAGCTACGCTCAACCGCTATCCGGCAATCGCCGGTGTGCTGATCGAGCTGTTCCACGCCAAGTTCGATCCGCGTCGCGAGCAGCTGTCCGCCGACGAGCTGGCCCGCGCCGGTGAAGACCTGCGCCGTGAGATGCTGGCGCTGATCCCCGAGGCCACGCGCAACGCGCGGCCGGAGCTGGTCGATGGCATGGTCGCCTGCCTGGCTAAGCCCCGCGCCGAGCAGGTGCAGGTGCTGACTGAAGCGCTGCGCACGCTGCTCGACGACGTGGCGAGCCTGGATGACGAGCGCATCGTCAAGAGCTATCTCGACGTGATGAGCGCCACGCTGCGTACCAGCTACTTCCAGCTGTGGGACGGCAAGCATCGCCCGTACATCAGTTTCAAGTTCGACTCGCACCGCGTACCCGACGCACCCAAGCCGGTACCGTACCGCGAGATCTTCGTTTACTCACCGCGGGTGGAAGGCGTGCACCTGCGCTTCGGTCCGGTGGCGCGCGGTGGCCTGCGCTGGTCCGACCGTCGCGAGGATTTCCGCACCGAGGTGCTGGGCCTGGTGAAGGCGCAGATGGTGAAGAACACCGTGATCGTGCCGGTCGGCTCGAAGGGGGGCTTCTACGTCAAGAACCCGCCCGAAGGCGGCGATCGCGACGCGCAGCAGGCCGAGGGCATCGCCTGCTACCGCCTGTTCATCGCCGGCCTGCTCGACATCACCGACAACCTGGTCGAAGGCCAGGTGGTGCCGCCACACGACGTGGTGCGTCACGACCAGGACGATCCGTATCTGGTGGTGGCCGCCGACAAGGGCACGGCAACGTTCTCCGATATCGCCAACGCGATCTCGGTGGCGCACGGTTTCTGGCTGGGTGATGCGTTCGCTTCCGGCGGCTCCAACGGCTACGACCACAAGGCGATGGGCATCACCGCCAAGGGTGCGTGGGAGTCGGTCAAGCGCCACTTCCGCGCGCTGGGTCGCGACTCGCAGACGCAGGATTTCACCTGCGTGGGCATCGGCGACATGTCCGGCGACGTGTTCGGCAACGGCATGCTGCTGTCGCGCCACATCAAGCTGGTGGCGGCATTCGATCACCGCCACGTGTTCCTCGATCCGGCGCCGGACGTGGAGCGCTCCTTCATCGAGCGCGAGCGCATGTTCAAGCTGCCGCGTTCGAGCTGGGAGGATTACGACAAATCGCTGATCTCCGCCGGTGGCGGTGTGTATTCGCGCAGCGCCAAATCGATCCCGATCTCGCCGGAAGTGCGCGCCGTGCTCGGCATCAAGGCTGACGTCACCCAGCTGGCGCCGACCGAACTGCTCAGCGCCATCCTCAAGGCGCCGGTCGACCTGCTGTGGAACGGCGGCATCGGCACTTACGTCAAGGCATCTAGCGAAACCCATGCCGACGTGGGCGACCGCGCCAACAACGCGCTGCGCGTCAACGGCGCCGAGCTGCGCTGCAAGATAGTGGGCGAGGGCGGCAACCTGGGCATGACCCAGAAGGGCCGCATCGAGGCGGCCCAGCACGGCGTGCTGCTCAACACCGACTTCATCGACAACTCCGCCGGCGTGGACACCTCCGACCATGAGGTGAACATCAAGATCCTGCTCGGCGACGCCGTGCAGCGCGGCGAGCTCACCGACGAGGCGCGCAACGAGCAGCTGCGCGTGATGACCGACGAGGTCGGCCAGCTGGTGCTATGGGACAACTATCGCCAGAACCAGGCGATCACGCTGATGGAGCACCAGTCGATCAAGCGCATCGGCTCGATGGCGCACTTCATCCGCACGCTGGAAGGCGAGGGCCTGCTCGACCGCCAGGTGGAGAACCTGCCCAGCGACGCGGAACTGACCGAGCGCAAGGCACGCGGCCAGGGCTTGACCCGGCCGGAACTCTCGGTGCTGCTGTCGTACGACAAGATCAAGCTGTTCCAGCAGTTGCTCGAGTCGGACGTGCCGGAAGATCCGTATCTGTCCAAGGAACTGGTGCGCTACTTCCCCGAGCCGCTGCACGAGAAGTACGCCGAGCACATGCAGCGCCATCGTCTGAAGCGCGAGATCATCGCCACCGCGGTGACCAACTCGACGATCAACCGCATGGGCGCCACCTTCATGATGCGCATGCAGGAAGACACTGGACAGGGGCCGGCAGCGATTGCTAAGGCTTATACCGCGGCCCGCGAGATCCTCGACGCCCGCGAGCTGTGGGCGCAGATCGAAGGGCTGGACAGCCAGGTGGCCGAGAACACGCAGATCGACGCGATCCTGCAGATCTGGAACCTGCTGCGCCACATGACCCGCTGGCTCCTCAACCGGCCGGGCGGCACGCTGGACATCGCCGCCAACGTCGAGCGCTACCAGAGCCACGTCAGCGAACTGCGCAAGGCCTTGCCGGCGGCGCTCACCGACACCGGTCGGGGCGACTTCGAGTGCAGCCAGGAGAAGTGGGAAGGCCTGGGCCTGCCCACCGAGCTGGCGGTGCGGCTCGCGCGGCTGTCCGAACTGCGTGCGGCGCTGGACATGGTGGAGGTGGCCCAGCAGAGCGGGGCGCCGATCGCCAAGGTCGCCACCGTGTTCTACGAACTGGGCGAGGCGCTCGACCTGGAATGGCTGCGCGACCAGATCGAGGCGCTGCCGGTGGAAGGTCACTGGCACGCCCAGGCGCGCGGTTCGCTGCTGGATGAGCTCAACCATCAGCATCGAGCCCTGGCGCTGCAGGTGCTGGCGCTGTGCGGCGATCAGGCCGACCGCTCGCCGGTGCAAGCGTGGCTGGAGCGCGACGATGCCACGCTCAAGTACACCCGCACCATGCTGGCGGAGATCCTCACGCAGAACGCGGATTATCCGATCGCTTCTGTGGCGGTTCGCCGGCTGGCCCAGCTCGCGCAGGTGCCGGTGGGTTGATCGACACTTTGCATGAGGCCGCGCCGTCGCGAGACGGCGCGGCCCTCCTGTAAGCTCGGCGCACCTTCCCGGTGGCCGCCCCGTCCATGCGATTTGCCTTTGTCGCCAGCGAGACTCCCGTCGCCCAGCAGGCGCGACGCAAGCTGACCGAGCGGTACGGCGATGTGCCAGTGGCGCAGGCCGAGGTGATCGTGGCGCTGGGCGGCGACGGCTTCATGCTGCGTACCCTGCACGCCTATCGCGACCTGCACCTGCCGGTCTACGGCATGAAGCTCGGACGGGTGGGTTTTCTCATGAACAAGCACCGGCTCGATGACCTCGCCGGTCGTATCGCACTGGCCCACGTCGCCACGTTGTACCCGCTGGAAATGCACACCACCAACGCCGACGGCGATGTGGCCTCGGCGATCGCGTTCAACGAGGTGTCGCTGTTGCGCCAGAGCAACCAGGCCGCGCACCTGGAGGTGAAGCTCAACGACACGGTGAAGCTCGCCAACCTGGTGTGCGACGGGATCCTGGTGTCCACGCCGGCCGGCTCCACGGCGTACAACCTGTCCGCCCACGGACCGATCCTGCCGCTGGACGCCAACGTGCTCGCCCTGACCCCGATCAGCCCGTTCCGCCCACGCCGCTGGCGTGGCGCGATCCTGCCGCATCTGACCGAGGTGGGGCTTCGGGTGCTCGATCCTGGCAAGCGTCCGGTCAGCGCCACGGCGGATTTCCACGAGGTGCGCCACGTGCGCGAGGTGCGCATCCGGCAGTCGCGCGAACACGGCGTGCGGCTGCTGTTCGACCCGGAGCACAACCTGGAGCAGCGCATTCTCGACGAGCAGTTCGCGGCGGATTGAGCGCCTCGCTCAACGCGAACGATGCAGCCATCTGCGCCACGCAAGCCGCGCCGGTTGCGCTAGATTGATCCCATGTCCCGAACCACCGCCCACGATCCTTCCTCCACCAGCGACAACCGGCTGGTGGTGGCCATTTCCTCGCGCGCACTGTTCGACCTAGGCGACAGCCACGAGCTGTTCGAGCGTGACGGCCTGGATGCCTATCGCAGCTTCCAGATCGAGCACGAGGAAGAGATCCTCAAACCGGGCGTAGCGTTTCCGCTGGTGCAGAAGCTGCTCGGCCTCAACAAGCTGGCCGGCGACGTGCCGCCAGTGGAGGTAATCCTGCTATCACGCAACTCCGGCGACACGGGGCTGCGCATCTTCAACGCCATCCAGCATTACGGGTTGCAGATCAGTCGCGCCGCGTTTACCAGCGGCGCGCCGACCTCTGACTACATCGCCCCGTTCAAGGCCGACCTGTTCCTGTCCGCCAACGCCGAAGACGTCGGCCGCGCGCTGGCGGCGGGGGTGGCGGCGGCGACGATCCTGCCCAGCACGGCGCCACCGCGGGCCAGCGAGCAACTGCGCATCGCCTTCGACGGCGATGCGGTGATCTTCGGCGACGAGGGTGAGCGGGTGTCGCGCGAGGAGGGCCTGGATGCGTTCCACCGCAGCGAACATGCGCGTGCCGCCGAGCCGCTTTCGGTGGGGCCGTTCCGTGGTTTCCTCACCGCCGTGCACCGCCTGCAGGCGGCGTTCCCGGCCGAGAACTCGCCGATCCGCACAGCGTTGGTCACCGCCCGCTCGGCGCCAGCTCACAAGCGGGTGATCCTCACGCTGCGCAAGTGGGGCGTGCGTATCGACGAAGCCTTGTTCCTCGGTGGTCGCGACAAGGGACCGTTCCTGGACGCCTTCGGCGCCGACATCTTCTTCGACGATTCGCCGGCCAACGTGGAATCCGCGCGCAAGCACGTGGCGACGGGCCACGTGCCGCACGGGGTCAGCAACCGGTGACGTCAGCGGCGCGCCGACGATGTCGCCGACGAAGCTTTGAACCTGCGCGCGGTGGCCGGTCACCTGATGCGCGATGCAGTCAGGGAACCGGATGGCCCTGGCTGGCGGTCCAGATCGCGTACCAGTCCTCGGCCTCCAGCGGTAGCGAAAGCGCGGCCACGGCCTCGGCGAGGCCCTCGATGCGGCCGGTGCCGGTGATCGGATGGGGACGGGATGGATGGCGAAGCACCCAGGCATAGGCCAGCGTGGCGAGGCTGACGCCGAGTCGTGCCGCGATCGAGCTCATTTCCTCGCGGACCCGCACGGTGCGCGGTTCCTTGCCGCTGAACAGCCGGCCGCCGGCCAGCGGCGACCAGACCATCGGGCGCAGGCCCAGCGCCTGGGCCTGGTCGAGCGTGCCGTCGTCGAGTGCGTCCAGCGCCAGCGGTGAGAGTTCGATCTGGTTGGTTGCCAGCGGGTAGTGGCGATGCAGCAGCTCGAACTGGCTGGCGCGGTGGTTGGACACGCCCCAGTGGAGAACCTTGCCTTCGGCGGTCAGCGTGCGGAACGCTCTCCGCGAGCGCGGCCGCATCCATCAGGTAGTCCGGGCGGTGGATCAGCACCAGGTCGAGCTGCTCGGTGTGCAGGTTGACCAGTGAGCGCTCGACCTGCGCGCGCACGTAGGCGGCCGAAGTGTCGTAGTGATTGAGCCGGTAGGGCAGGTCGGCAGAGCGGAGCCGGATGCCGCATTTGCTCACCAGCTGCATGCGCCGGCGCAGGCCGGGCGCGGCCTTCAGGGCCTCGCCGAACAGGGCCTCGGCGCGGTAGTCGCCGTAGATGTCCGCATGGTCGAAGCTGCTGATGCCCAGATCCATGGCCTGTTCGATCCAGCGCACGCGGCCGGCGACGTCGAGCTGCCATTCGGTGAGCCGCCACAGGCCGGCGACGATGGGAGAGAGCTCGAGGCGGGACGGAGTCATGGCGTGCACGCGCGGGAAGGCGGGGCAGTCTGCCAATCCGCATCGCCGGCGACAAGCGCACTCACACCAGCTTCTGCCGACGCCACCACGGGGTGACCTGTCCCTCGCGCACCAGGGTAAACAGGCCGGCGCCAAAGATCAGCGCAATGCCGACCAGCATCGGCCAGTCCAGCCGGTCGCCGAACAGCCAGTAACCGAAGCCGATCGCCCACAGCATCTGGCTGTACTGGGTCGGCGCGATGCGATTGGCCGGAGCGAGCAGGGTGGCCAGCATGAGCAGCACACCGGCCAGCCCCTGCATCAGGCCATAACCCAGGAGCAGCAGCCAGGCGTGCCGGTCTGGCCAGACGAAGTGCGGCAGCATCAGCAGTCCGCCGATCAGCAGCGGGCCCACCACGCCGGCGCCGTACAGGCTGATGCGCTTTTCGTGCTGCCCGGCCAGCCGCATCGCCACCATCGAGACCGCCCCGGACAGGCCGCATAGGATGGCTGCGAGGTGCCCCAGGCCCAACGCCCGAAAGCCCGGCCGCAGCACCACCAGCACGCCGACGAAGCCGGTCACCACGGCCGTCCATCGCCGCCAGCCGACGTGCTCCTTGAGGAACACCACCGAGAGCAGGGTGACGAAGATCGGCATCAGGAAGATCAGCGCGAAGGTCTCCGCCATCGGCAGCAGAGTGAAGGCCACCACCGCGGCGATGTTGCACACCGCGCCAGTGACCGCACGCACCCACCACAGACCGGGACGATTGGCGATCACCACGTCGCGCAGTCGATCGCCGGGTGAGCGAATGAAGGGCAGGGCACCGAGGCACAGCAAGGCGCCGAAGAACACTGTTTCGTAGGCTGGCAGGGCCCCGTGCAGCGACTTCACACAGGCATCGCTGATCGCATAAGCCGCGTAGCAGGCAAAACCCAGAATGACGCCCTTGCGCATGAAAGTCCTGCATCGAGAAAACGCGGCCGTTCATTGTCCCACGACGCGCACTGTCGCTGGCCCGCCGGCAAGGGCAGTGGCGACATTCCAGGCGTCCATGCAGAAAAAAGCCCGGCTGGCGAACCAGTCGGGCTTGGATTGGTGGAGGTGGCGGGAGTCGAACCCGCGTCCGAAGGTGTTCAACGCCTGAATCTACATGCGTAGCTCAACGTTCCATCTCGTTCCGCGACAAGCACGATGAGCAAAGCGCACCGCGAAACCAGCCTGCTTGATTTGACCTAGGACCGACAGGCGGCAGTCTTTGGCGATCCCGTGATAATGACCCTACACCGACGAGCACGAGCACAAGTGGGTTCGGGGCTTACGCCTTAAGCGGCGAGAGCGTAGTTGTCGTCGTTGGCAACTATAAGTTTGCTGCTGGATTAACGAGGAAAGCTGCCCCCTCGGCATGCATCAAGCCATCTCACTACCCCCGTCGAAGCCAGGACACCCCCGGGGAAACTTGCGATAGCCGACGAAGTATATGGTGCCGGCTTTGCCCACATCAATGAACGCATTGCCCCGGCCGTGCAGGGGCGTACCTGCGGTTCAGCCGGGAAGCATCAGCCGTGGCGATTGTGAGCGTTCATCGTGCGCTGCTTCTCGCGCTGCCAGTCGCGCTCCTTCTCGGTATCGCGCTTGTCGTGTTCCTGCTTGCCACGGGCCACGCCGACTTCGACCTTCACCTTGTTGCCCTTCCAGTACATGGCCGTGGGCACGATGGTGTAGCCCTTGCGCTCGACCGCGCCGACCAACTGGTCGATCTCGTGCTTGTGCAACAGCAGCTTGCGGGTGCGGCGGTCCTCGGCAATGACGTGGGTAGAGGCGCTGATCAGCGGTGGGATCGATGCGCCGTGCAGGAAGATCTCGCCATCACGGATCATGGCGAAGCTCTCGCCGAAGTTGATCCGCCCGGCGCGCAAGGCCTTGAGCTCCCAGCCCTGCAATGCCACGCCGGCCTCGTAGCGTTGGTCGATGTGATACTCGAAGCGCGCGCGCTTGTTCAGCGCGATGGTGCCGCCGCCCTTGGTGTCCTTGTCCTTGTTCTTGGCCATGTCCGCTAGACTTCCGGGCGCTTGCCCTGTGCCGGCTTGGCCGCATATCTGGCCGTACCTGGATGTTTTCTTGAAGAGGCTACCGTGATCGAGATTCGCCGCAGCGCGCTCGTGCCGTATACGCCCGCGCAGATGTTCGATCTGGTCAACGATGTCGAAGCATACCCAAAGCGCTTTGCCTGGTGTTCCGGGTCGCACGTCTCCGAGCGCGGAGAGAACATGCTGGTGGCGCGGCTCGATCTCAAGCTTGCCTCGTTCAACCAGAGCTTTACGACGCGCAACACGCTCGATCGGCCCCATCGCCTGCAAATGAGCCTCGTCGACGGTCCCTTCCGTTCCCTCGAAGGGCTGTGGACTTTCACCGCCCTGGGCGACAGTGGCTGCAAGATCGCCTTCGCCCTGGACATCGACTACGCGGGCTGGCTCGGCGCCAGTGCCATCAAATTGGGTTTCCAGGGCCTGGCCAGCCGCATGGTCGAGGACTTCAGCCGCGAGGCGAAGCGCACTTATGGTTGAGCCGCAGGAGCAGATTGAAGTGGAGATCGTGTGGCCGCGGCCGGAGGGTCCGCGCCATTGGCGGCTGCGCCTGCCGGTCGGTTCGACCGCCGGCGCCGCGCTGGCCGCCATCGCGCAGGACGAAAACGGCTTACAGGACTTGCTCGAAGGGCAGCCGCTGGGGATCTTCGCCCGCCGTGTCGAACCTGGCCACGTGCTGCAAGAGGGGGACCGCCTGGAAATCTACCGGCCGTTGCAGCTCGACCCGAAGGAAGCGCGCCGCCGTCGCGCGACGCGCACCCGCTGAAGGCGGCCGCCCGGCCTCAGCCGTTTATTCGCCCGCCGGCTTGTCCCCGGTTCCCGCATCCGTCGATCCATCGCTCTTGTCGCCGCGAGTTTCGTCGACCGGATAGTTCACCTTGTACTTCTTGGTGTCGTTGAGCAGCTGCTGGGCGTCCTGGGCGAAGAAGTCGCCTTCGGTGCGAACCAGCGTGTCGTTGTTGAAGGTGAGGGTGAACGTGCGAATCTTGATCTCGCCGCCGCGGTGCTGCTGGGTGGATACGTAATCCCACCGGTTCTGGTCGAACGGGCTGGCGACCGAGGGTGAGCCCATGAGCACGATCACCTGACGCTTGGTCATGCCCGGCTTGAGCTGCGCAACCGCTTCCTTGGTGAGGATGTTGCCCTGCTGCACGTCGGGGGTATACACAAGGCGACAACTGGCCAGGGACAGCGCCAGTGTGGCGAAACCCAGCGTGCGAATCAGCTTTTGCATGCGTGTTGCGTCCCGAACGTAAAGGTGACGGATGATACACTAACGGTCTTGGGGTACCGCGCGTGGAGCTTGCAATGGATCAGGAAACCAAGGAGCTGCGCAAGGCAGGACTCAAGGTCACGCACCCGCGTATGCGCATCCTGCAGATCTTCGAGGAGGAGGGCGTTCACCATCTCTCCGCCGAAGACATCTATCGAAAACTGCTCGCTTCCCAGGAAGACATCGGGCTGGCCACCGTTTACCGCGTGCTGACCCAGTTCGAGGCAGCCGGCATCCTGATGAAGCACAACTTCGAGGGCGGTCAGGCGGTCTATGAGCTCGATCGCGGCAAGCATCACGACCACATGATCGATGTGGACAGCGGAAAGGTGGTCGAGTTCGTCAGCGAGGAGATCGAGCGGCTGCAGAAGGAGATCGCCGCCAAGCACGGCTATGAGATCGTGGATCACAGCCTCGTGCTTTACGTCCGGCCCAAGGCTGGCCGGAAGTAACCGTCAGAAGCCGGGAGGGCGGCCCGCCTCGCCGGAGCCCAGACGAAAAAAAGCCGCAGGAGGACTCCTGTCCACCTACGGCTTATCCGTTACCTGGTGGCGTCCGGATCGAGGCGAATTGCTCGCGCTGACCCGAAACGCCGTTGGTACCGGCCGAGCAGCAATCCTTGCCACCCTTCGAAGCCACCGTCCCCACGGTGACTTCGGCACGCCATCTTGCAATGGCGGCTCCCCCACATCGATGGGTCGATCGTAACGAAGGCTTCACGAACCGTGTATCAGAAAAATTCCTAGGCGGTACGGGTGGCGAGGGCCGGTTTGGTGGCAGGAGCGTTGTTGCCCCGCAGCAAAATCCGCAGGTGAACCCCGGCGGGCGCCTGCCTCAGACGGAACAGCCCGCCCAGGGAGGTCACCCGGTCGCGCATGCCTTGCAAGCCGCGCCCGCCGCGGGGCACGGTGCCGGGCAGCCCGATGCCGTCGTCGCGGATGTCCAGCAGGGCCAGCGGGGTGCCGTGACGTTCGCCGATGCGCAGCCGCAGCCGGAAATGACTGGCCTGCGCGTGTTTGACAGTGTTCGTCGCACTTTCTTGCACCAGGCGATAGATCGCCGTGCGCGTGTCGTCGTCGAGCAGCCGGGGGTCGCCGTACATGTCCGTTACGTAGACGATGCCGGCCGCATCGAGCAGGTCACGGATCGGGCCTTCCTCCAGTGCACGGAGCAGACCGAACTCATCCAGTACCGCCGGGCGCAGGTCGTCCAAGAGGCGGTGCAGGGCGCGCCGCATATGCCCGAGGATGGCGTTGACGGAGTGGCCCACGTCCTCCATGCCCACCGCCTGCAGGCGCCCCTGCGCCAGTTTGATGTGGGTCTGGATGGCAGTGATGTTCTGTCCCAGCTCGTCATGCAGCTCTGCAGCCATGTAGCGCCGCTGGCTCTCTTCGGCCTGCAGGTTGCCGCGCGCGGCGTCGCGCAGCTGGCGCGCCAGCTGATCGAGCCGCCGGTTCACTGCCGCCAGATAGACGTTCTGTTCGGCCACCCGCTCGCTGCTGCGCCGCAAGGCGTCGGTGGCCGAGCCGAGCATCAGGGCACCCGTGCCGGCCACTGCCAGGAACAAGTAGCCCGACGCGCTGGGCATTGGCTGGCCGACCACGTGGTCCACCAGGCTCATGCCCATGCTGGTGGTGATCATCGCCAGGCTGGCGCCGCGCCAGCCGTGGCGGAAGGCGAAGAACATCACCGGCGCCAGCGACAGCACGCGGGCGAACTGGGGCTGCGGGGAGGCGTGCTCGGACAGCATCAGCAGGATCGCCATCGACGGCAGCATCACCAGCAGGCCGTCCATGATCAGGTTGGCTAGCATGCGGCGGTTGGGGCGGGCGCGCGCCAGCATGATCATCAACGGGACGACCAGCAGTACGCCGAGGTAGTTGCTCAGCAGGTCTAGCCCAAGCGCCTCGACCATGGGCGTGGAGGGGGTGGTCTGATGCATCAGTGCCAGCAGGGCGGCATCGATGGCAGTGGTGGCGGTCACGATCAGCACCGCCGACAGCAGCAGGCGCGTCACGTCTTCGGGGACGCGCAGGCTCGGGTGCAGGTTGGCCTTGCGCAGCAGCCACAAGCCGGTAGCCACGATCAACGGGTCCGGCAGATCCCCAAGCAGGAAACCCAGCCAGCCCAGCCGGGCATCCTGGTGGATTTCCAGCACCGCACTGGCGCCCAGTTCCAGGCCGAGCAGCCAGGGCCACTGCCGGACCGGCGTCAGCAGCAGGGCGCCGAAGCGCAGCCCGAAAGGGAGCATCCAGTAAGGTTGTTCGGTGGGCCACAGAGCCAGCCAGGCGAGCAGGTAGCACACGCCCAGGAACGGGCCGGAAGTGAGTAAACGGGTGGTCTGGGTCCGCATCGGCGCATGGTACATGTGCCATGCTTTGTGAGGTCGCGGAGGCCGCATGGCGGTCGAGGGAGAGGCATGTACAGCATCGTTCTGGTGGATGACCACGCCATCGTGCGCGAGGGATTCAAGCGCTTGATCGAGATGGAGCCGGATCTGGAAGTGGTCGCCGAATGCCGTTGCGCCGATGACGCGGTCGACGCCATCAACCGGCGTTCACCGGATCTGGTGGCGCTGGACCTTTCGCTGCCGGACGGCAGCGGCTTGCCGCTGATCGAGCACCTGCTGAGCGTCTCGCCGTCCAGCCGCATCGTGGTGCTGAGCATGCATGACGGCGAACCTTACGTATCGGAAGCGCTGCGCCGCGGCGCGAGCGGTTACGTGACCAAGGGGGTAGCGCCGGAGGAACTGGTGGCCGGACTGCGCGCCGTGATGAACGGCGAGTGCTATCTGAGCTCCGACCTCCGTCGGCGTCGCGCCGAGCGTCCGGCCGAAGCGCTCGATCCGATCCAGCGCCTGACTGCCCGCGAGCGCGAGGTGTTTCTGCTGCTGGCCGCGGGCCGGGCGCCCAAGCAGGTGGCCGCTGAACTGGGCATCGGCCAGAAAACCGTCTACATCCACCGCGCCAGCCTGATGGGCAAGCTTGGCGCCGGCTCGGAACTGGATCTCTACCGCATGGCTGCCGAGCGCGGCCTGCTGGAAGGGCCGGGCTGAGTCAGTCCGCCTGCGCGCGCTCGAGCATCTGCTTGGCGTGGGCGCGGGTGGCCTGGGTGATCTCCACGCCACCGAGCATGCGCGCCAGCTCGGCCCGCCGCCCGGCCGCGTCCAGCGTCTCGATGCGGGTATGGGTGGACGCCTCGTCGCTGTGTTTGCTCACCCGCAGGTGCGCGTGACCCTGGGCGGCCACCTGCGGGAGGTGGGTCACGCACAGCACCTGTCGCGTTGCGCCGAGGGCGCGCAGCTTCTGCCCGACCACTTCGGCCACGGCGCCGCCGATACCGGTGTCGACCTCGTCGAAGACCATGGTGCCCACGCTGTCCTTGCCGAGCGTAGCCACCTCGATGGCCAGGCTGATGCGGGCCAGCTCGCCGCCCGAGGCCACCTTGCGCAGGGGGCGCGGCGGCTGCCCCGGGTTGGCGCTCACCAGTAGCTCGCAGCGCTCGCGTCCCTGCGGATCCGGTTCGTCGCTACCCGCGGCCTCCAGCTCGATACGGAGCACGCCTCCGGCCATGCCCAGCTCACCCATCAGGGCGCTCACTTCGTTGCCGAGTCGTTCGGCGGCTGCCAGACGCTGCCGGCTCAGTTGTTCCGCCGCCGTGGCGTATTCGCCCTGCAGCCGCGCCTGTTTCGCGGCCAGTGCTTCGAGCGCCTCGCCGGCGCCTTCCAGCTCGGCCAGTTCCTCGCGCATCGCCAGCAGTTTGTCGTGCAGTTCGGCCGGTGGCAGTCGGTGGCGTCGGCCGAGCTCGTGCAGGCGGGTGAGGTGGGCATCGACCTGGGCAAAGCGTTCCGGGTCCAGGTCCACGTCCTGCGCGTAGCGCGCCAGGTCGTCTGAGGCTTCACCGAGCTGGATGCCGGCATTGTCGACCAGCTCCAGCAGCGGGTTGAGCCGCTCGTCCAGCGCAGCCAGTCGGGTCAGCTCCGCATGCGCGCGGCTGAGCGCCCGGCGCAGGGCGAACTCGCTGTCGCCGTCGATCAGCTCGACCACGCCGGAAGCGCCCTCGGCCAGCCGTCCAGCGTTGGCCAGGCGCTTGTGCGAGGTCTCCAGTTCGGCCAGCTCGGCGGCCGGCAGCGCCCACTTCTCCAGCTCGCCCACCTCGTGGCGCAGCAGCTCCAGGCGACGATCGCGATCGTCGCCGCCGCTCAGTGCGCGGATGCGTGCGCCCAGTTCGCGCCATTGGCTGGCCAGCTCGCGGACCTTCGCCAGGGTGTCCTCGTGGCCGGCGTAGGCGTCCAGCAGCGTCATCTGGTGGGCGCGCGAGAGCAGCGCTTGGTGCTCGTGCTGGCCGTGGATTTCCACCAGCAGGGTGGCCAGCTCGCCGAGCTGGCTGGCGTTGGCAGGGCGGCCATTGATCCAGGCGCGCGAGCTGCCCTCGGTGCGGATCACCCGCCGCAGCTGGCAGGCGCCCTCGTCATCCAGTTCTTCGCTCTGCAGCCAGGCGCGCGCCCCGGGCAGGTCGCCCAGATCGAACTCCGCAGCCAGTTCCGCACGATCGCTGCCGGCACGCACCATGCCGCTGTCGGCGCGCGACCCGGCCAACAGCATCAGGGCATCGACCAGCAGCGACTTGCCCGCGCCGGTTTCTCCGCTGACCACGGTCAGGCCCTGGCCGAAGGTGATCTCGGCTTCTTCGACGACGGCGAAATGGCGGACGTAAAGCGAGGTGAGCATGGCGACCGGGGTGTCTGGCTGAAGCGGAGATTGTAGGGAGCGCGACCTGTGTCGGCGAGGCCTCGCCGTGCGACCGGGCGCGCCGCGTATCCGCTTGCAAAGCGGCGCGCCACACCTTATTTGTTGCCTGTCTCACGGATTGCCACAGCGCATGCCTCTTCTCCATGGTCACGAACTCGATGCACGCGCCCGCCGCCTGCTGCGCACCCTCATCGCGCAGTATTTGGCCGATGGCGAACCGGTGGGCTCGCGTACGCTGTCGCGCTCGTCCGGGCTGGACGTGAGCCCGGCCACCATCCGCAACATCATGGCCGATCTGGAAGAGGCCGGGCTGGTGGTGTCGCCGCATACCTCGGCCGGACGCATTCCAACGCCGCGCGGCCTGCGCCTGTTCGTCGACAGCCTGATCGAACTGCAGCCGCTGGCCCGCGACGACATGGCGCGGCTCAAGCTGGAACTGCCGCCGCAACCGTCGACCACCCGGGATCTGCTCGGCAACGTGTCCTCGCTGCTGTCTGCGATGACGCACTTCGCCGGCGTGGTCAGCGTGCCGCGGCAGGGTGACTTTCCCCTTCGTCACATCGATTTCGTGGCGCTGCCGGACGCCCAGGTGCTGGTGGTGCTGGTGTTCTCCGACAACCAGGTGCAGAACCGCATCATCCGGCTGGCCAAGCCGCTGGACACGCGCGAGCTGGAGCAGGCGGCCAACTATCTCAACACCCACTTCGCGGGGCTTCGGCTGGATGACATCCGCGCCCACCTGCTGCGCGAGATCCGCGAAGCCGGCAGTGAGCTCAACCGCTTGCTGGCCAGCTCGGTGGAGCTGGCCGCAGCCTCGTTCGCGCCGCACGCTGAGGGGGAGGACGTGCTGGTCAGCGGCCAGACCAACCTGATGGCGTACTCCGAGCTGGCGGACCTGGACCGCCTGCGCGAGCTGTTCGAGGCCTTCCAGAAAAAGAACGAACTGCTCCAGCTGATGGAGGTGTGCGCCCGGGCTCCGGGCGTGCGCCTGTTCATTGGCGAAGAATCGGGCTTTACCGCGCTGGACGGCTGCAGCGTGGTCACGGCGAGCTACGGCGCGCAGGGCAGGGTGCTGGGAGCGATCGGCGTGATCGGCCCGACCCGGATGGCCTACGAACGGGTCATTCCCGTGGTGCAGGCCACGGCCGGATTGCTCAGCGACGCCTTGAATCGGGCGGCAACGACCCTATAACCGCCGCGGGAGGCGGGATTCCCCGCGCATATCGATGGTCGGCAAACCTTGCCGGCCCGGGTTTTCTGTTGGAGTGGATGTATGCAGAACAACGATCCGCAGGCGCCGGAACGGGGCCAGGAACATGCTCAGTCGCAGGAAGGCGCTTCCGGCGACGTGGCGGCCAGCTTGCAGGCGCGCATCGCCGAGCTGGAGGCCAGCAATACCGAGTTGCGCGAGACGATGCTGCGCGAGCGGGCGGACCTGGAAAACCAGCGCCGCCGCCTGCAGCGGGATCTGGACCAGGCGCGCCGGTTCGCCAACGAGAAGCTGCTCAACGACCTGCTGCCGGTGTACGACAGCCTGGAGCGCGGTCTGGCGGTGGAAGGCGGCGACGTCGCGGCCATCCGTGAGGGCATCAGCCTCACGCTGAAGGCCCTGCTCAAGGTGGCCGAGAGCAACGGCATGGTGCAGGTCGATCCGGTTGGCCAGCCACTCGATCCGGAGCGGCACCACGCCGTGAGCATGGTCGCTGCACCGGGTCAGGCGCCGGGTACCGTGGTCAGCGTGCTGCAGAAGGGCTACGTGCTCAACGACCGCCTGCTGCGTCCGGCGCTGGTTGCCGTGGCGCAGGACTGACCTGCGCCGATCGACGGCAACAGACACCTAATCTGCGGGTCCGCCGGCATTGAATCGCCCAGGCCGGGCCCCATTCTGACAACCAGTTCGCGGCCGCGGGGCCGCTCGAAAAAATCCGGAGCATAGACATGGGCAAGATCATCGGCATCGACCTGGGTACGACCAACTCCTGCGTCGCCGTGATGGACGGTACGTCGGTCAAGGTCATCGAGAACTCGGAAGGCGATCGCACCACGCCGTCCATCGTCGCCTTCAACAAGGACGGCGAAGTGCTGGTCGGTGCCTCGGCCAAGCGCCAGAGCGTGACCAACCCGAAGAACACCTTCTACGCGGTGAAGCGCCTGATCGGCCGCAAGTTCACCGATGCCGAGGTGCAGAAGGATCTTCACATCGTGCCCTACGGCATCGTGGCGCACGACAACGGCGACGCCTGGGTGCAGACCTCCGACGGCAAGAAGATGGCGCCGCAGGAGATCGCCGCGAAGGTGCTGATGAAGATGAAGAAGACCGCCGAGGACTATCTCGGCGAGACGATCACCGAGGCGGTGATCACGGTGCCGGCCTACTTCAACGACAGCCAGCGCCAGGCGACCAAGGACGCCGGCAAGATCGCCGGTCTTGACGTCAAGCGCATCATCAACGAGCCGACCGCGGCCGCGCTGGCCTATGGTCTGGACAAGAAGGGCGGCGACCGCAAGATCGCGGTGTACGACCTGGGTGGCGGCACGTTTGACGTGTCGATCATCGAGATCGCCGAAGTCGACGGCGAGAAGCAGTTCGAGGTGCTGGCCACGAACGGCGACACCTTCCTCGGCGGCGAAGACTTCGACATGCGCGTCATCGACTACCTCGTCGAGGAATTCCAGAAGGAGCAGGGCATCGACCTGCGCAAGGACGCCCTGGCGCTGCAGCGTCTGAAGGACGCGGCGGAGCGCGCCAAGATCGAGCTGTCCTCCAGCCACCAGACTGACGTCAACCTGCCGTACGTGACGGCTGATGCGTCCGGTCCGAAGCACCTGAACATCAAGCTCACCCGCGCCAAGCTCGAAGCGCTGGTGGACGATCTGGTCAAGCGCACCATCGAGCCGTGCCGCACCGCACTGAATGACGCCGGCCTGCGCGTGTCGGACATCAACGAGGTGATCCTCGTCGGCGGCCAGACCCGCATGCCCAAGGTGCAGGAGTCGGTGAAGGATTTCTTCGGCAAGGAGCCGCGCAAGGACGTCAACCCGGACGAAGCTGTCGCCGTGGGCGCGGCGATTCAGGGCGGCGTGTTGGGTGGTTCGGTCAAGGACGTGCTGCTGCTCGATGTCACCCCGTTGTCGCTCGGCATCGAGACGATGGGCGGCGTGATGACCAAGCTGATCGAGAAGAACACCACGGTGCCGACCAAGGCCTCGCAGACCTTCTCCACCGCCGACGACAACCAGACCGCGGTGACCGTGCACGTGCTGCAGGGTGAGCGCGAGCGTGCCAGCGCCAACAAGTCGCTGGGCAAATTCGACCTGCAGGGCATCGAGCCGGCGCCGCGCGGCATGCCACAGATCGAAGTCACCTTCGACATCGACGCCAACGGCATCCTGCACGTGTCGGCCAAGGACAAGAAGACCGGCAAGGAGCAGAAGATCGAGATCAAGGCCGGTTCGGGCCTGTCCGAGGAAGAGATCCAGCGGATGGTCGCCGACGCCGAGGCGAACAAGGAAGAGGACAAGAAGTTCCACGAGCTGGTCGCCACCCGCAACAAGGCCGACCAGCTGGTGCACGCCACCCGCACCGCGCTGAAGGAGCATGGCGGCAAGATCCCGGCCGAGCAGATGTCCAGCATCGAAGGCGCGCTGTCGGATCTGGAAAAGGTCAAGGATGGCGATGATAAAGCTGCCATCGAGGCCAAGGTCGAGAAGCTCGAGCAGGCCGCGCAGGCGCTCTATGCGGCGGCGCAGTCCGCCGGCGGTGGCGACGCCGGTGCGCAATCGGCGCCGGGCGGTGGCTCGGCCCAGCCGGACGACGTGGTGGACGCCGAGTTCACCGAGGTCAAGGACGGCGACAAGAAGTAAGCATCGGCGATCGGTGTAGCCGATACGCGACAGCCCGCGCCGGAGCGCCATGCCGACGCGGGCTGTCTGTTTGAGTGGGGCAGGCAGGCCGACGGACCTGCTGCAGGGGCGTGATCGAGGTTTGAATGAGCAAGCGTGACTACTACGAAGTGCTGGGCGTGGAGCGCAGCGTCACCGAGGTGGAGCTGAAGAAGTCGTTCCGCCGGCTGGCGATGAAGTACCACCCCGACCGCTGCCCGGACGATCCCGCGGCCCAGGAGAAATTCAAGGAGGCCAAGGAGGCGTACGAGGTGCTCTCGGACGCGCAGAAGCGTGCGATGTACGACCAGCATGGCCATGCCGCGTTCGAAGCGGGCATGGGCGGGCGCGGTGGTGCCGGCTTCGGCGACATGGGGGACATTTTCGGCGACATCTTTGGCGACATCTTTGGCGGTGGTGGCGGGCGCGGGCGTCCGCGCCGTGGTGCCGATCTGCGCTACATCATGGAGCTGGACCTCGAAGAGGCGGTGTTCGGTATTGAACGCACCATCGAGATTCCGACCCAGGTGAATTGCCACCACTGCAACGGCTCCGGCTCGGCCGACGGCAAGACCGTGCAGTGCCGCACCTGCCACGGCCACGGCCGCGTGCGCATGCAGAACGGCATCTTCTCGATCCAGCAGGCCTGCCCGCACTGCGGCGGCAGCGGCCAGACCATCGAGAAGCCCTGCAAGCACTGCCATGGTGAGGGGCGCCTGGAAGAAACGCGCAAGCTGGCCGTGCGCATCCCCGCGGGCGTCGACAACGGCGACCGCATCCGCCTCGCCGGGCAAGGTGAGGCCGGCCCGGCCGGCGCCGAGTCGGGTGATCTCTACGTGGAAGTGCGCGTGCGCGAGCACGCGATCTTCCAGCGCGACGGCAACGACCTGTACTGCGAGGTGCCGATCCGCTTCTCGCAGGCGGCGCTGGGCGCGCAGTTGCCGGTGCCCACGCTGGAGGGCGAGGTGGAAATCACCATTCCGCCGGAGACGCAGACCGGCCATCAGCTGCGCCTGCGCGGGCGTGGCGTGAAGTCGGTGCGCAGCGGCCGGCACGGGGACCTGATCTGCCGCGTGGTGGTGGAGACGCCGGTGCGCCTGACGCGCGAGCAGAAGGAGCTGTTCGAACAGCTCGAAGCCACCTTCGCCGGTGGCGAGGCGGAGAAGCACATGCCGCAGGCCAAGAACTGGGTCGACGGTGTCAAGCAGTTCTGGTCGCGCGTCACCTCCTGACACACGCGCTGCAACGTTGTCCGGCATGATGCCGACGCAAATGGTTCCCTAGAAGGGGATGGACACATGGGTGAGATCGTTCGCGTCGCCGTCAACGGCGCCACCGGCCGCATGGGGCGGGCGCTGCTGGAGTTGCTGCGCCGCGACCGGCGCTTTGCCCTGGTGGCCGCCATCACCGCGCCGGATGCGCCAGAGATGGGCGCGCCGGTGGCCCACGGCAGCCAGTTGTGTTTCAGCCACGACTGGTCGGCGATCCAGCCGTTGGATGTGGTGATCGATTTCAGTGGTCCGGAAGGCCTCGCCTCTGCGCTGGCGCACTGCGAGGCGCACGGCGTGGCCCTGGTCGTCGGCACCACCGGTTACGGCGAGGACCTTGCCGCGCACCTTGCGTCCTCTGCCGCACGCATCCCGCTGTTGCGTTCGGCCAACTTCAGTCTTGGTGTGGCCGTGCTTGCGCGGCTGTTGCGAGAGGCGTCAGCGGCGCTGGCCGAGTGGGATCTCGAGATCGTCGAGGCCCATCACGGCCGCAAGGAAGACGCGCCTTCGGGTACGGCGTTGCTGCTTGGTGAGGCCGCGGCGGCGGCGCGCGGAACCACGCTGGATGCGCGGGCCGTCTACGCCCGTGAGGGCCGCACCGGTCCACGCCAGCCCGGGTCGATCGGCTTTGCCGTAGTGCGCGGCGGCGACATCGTCGGTGAGCACACGGCCATGTTGATCGGGCAGGGCGAACGGCTGGAGCTGTCGCACCGGGCGACCGACCGATCGATCTTCGCCCGCGGCGCGATCGAGGCGGCGCACTGGCTGGCCGGCCAGCCGGCCGGTGCTTACGGTCTTGACGCGATGCTGGCCGAGCGCAGCGGACGCTGAGCGGCGTCAGTCCCGATGGGAGGCATCGCGCGCGCGGCCGGCGCCGAGGCGGGTATCGAGCTTGCCGAACAGCTTCTTGAAGGCGCGTGAGAACTTACCGCGCTTGGTCTTGCGAAGCTTTTCTTCTTCGCTGGTCAGCCACGCCACCTGGATCACCCGCCGCTCGCCCTCGTAGGGCAGGTGGCCGTGAAATGAGTTCTCGCAGCGCTTGAACACGGCGAACTCGCCGAACAGCGGCTTGAGCTCCGGTACGACGACATCGTCGATGTTGTCGATGCGATGCAGAAAGCGCAGGCAGCCATCGCTGGTGTCCGGCCACTGCGCGTTGAGGTAGAGCAGGGCGGTGGCCACCTTCGAGCGACTGTCGGTGTGGATGGTGCCGTGGCGCTTGTTCAACGAGCGGCACAGCGTGACCAGGGTCGGGTACTGGCCGAGGTTCTCGATGCCCAGGCGTTTGCCCACGGCGCGGGCGAACTCCGGTGCCGTGAGGTGTTCCACCAGGGTGTTCACCGTGGGGCCGCAGTCGGCCGGGTCGTAAGGAAAGAAGCCGGCGCTGGAGTAGCGCGGGAAATCCCGCTCGAGGTCGCTGCGGGCGTCGTCCGGCAGCTGGCCATGCGCGATCATGAACGGAAACGGCTCGTGGCGAACCTCGGTATCCGGTCGGTCGAGGCGGGCGGGATCGAGCAGGACGACAGCGTTCATGGCCGGAAAATCTCCATCAGGCAGCGGCGAAGTGTAGCGCTGGGCACAAGGGGCCGGCGTACGTTGCCCGAGCGGGCGTTCATCTGCGATCGGTGGACAGCAAGGGCCGCGGAGCCTATCATTTCGTTCCGCCCAGACCCATCCACGACCTAAGGTCCACAAGCCAGCTTCACTGCGGCTTGCGGGCTTTGCTGCACCTAAAGGCGGCCTTCCCCATGCTTATTCCTGCTCTGCTTGCTCTCGAGGACGGCAGCGTTTTCCACGGCCACGCCGTGGGCGCCACCGGACAGACGGTCGGCGAGGTGGTGTTCAACACCGCTATGACCGGTTACCAGGAAATCCTCACCGATCCCTCCTACGCGCGGCAGTTGGTCACGCTGACCTATCCGCACATCGGCAACACCGGCTGCAACGCCGAGGATGCCGAATCCACCGCCGTGCACGCCGCCGGCCTGATCGTGCGGGACGTGCCGCGCCGCGCGAGCAACTGGCGCAGCAGCGAGAGCCTGCCCGATTACCTCAAGCGCCACGGCATCGTGGCGATCGCCGGCATCGACACGCGCCGCCTGACGCGCATCCTGCGCGACAAGGGCGCGCTCGGCGGCTGCATCGTGGCCGGTGAGTCGATCGATGCGGACGCGGCCATCGCCGCCGCGCGCTCGTTCCCCGGCCTCAACGGCATGGATCTGGCCAAGGTCGTCAGCACCACCAAACATTACGAGTGGAACGAAGGCGTCTACGACCTCGATCGCACGGCCTTCAACCACCCGGAGAAGCGCTTCAAGGTGGTCGCCTACGACTTCGGCGTGAAGCAGAACATCCTGCGCCTGCTGGCCGAACAGGGCTGCGACATCACCGTGGTGCCGGCGCAGACGCCCGCCGTCGAGGTGCTGGCGATGCAGCCGGACGGCGTGTTCCTCTCCAACGGGCCCGGTGACCCGGCGGCCTGCGACTACGCCATCGCCGCCACGCGCGAACTGCTCGACGCGAAGCTGCCGCTGTTCGGCATCTGCCTGGGCCACCAGATCATGGGCCTGGCGCTGGGCGCGAAGACGCTGAAGATGAAATTCGGCCACCACGGTGCGAATCACCCGGTGAAGGACCACGACGACGGCCGGGTGCTGATTACCAGCCAGAACCATGGTTTTGCGGTGGACCCGGCGACGCTTCCGGCCAACGTGCGTGTCACACACAGTTCGCTGTTCGACGGCTCGTTGCAGGGTTTCGCGTTGACCGACCGCCCGGCGTTCTGCTTCCAGGGACACCCCGAAGCCAGCCCCGGCCCCCACGACATCGGTTACTTGTTCGATCGATTTGCCGCCCTGATGCAGGAGGCCCGCTGACATGGCCAAGCGTACCGATATCAAGTCCATCCTCATCATCGGCGCCGGTCCGATCGTGATCGGCCAGGCCTGCGAGTTCGACTACTCCGGCGCGCAGGCGTGCAAGGCGCTGAAGGAAGAGGGATACCGGGTGATCCTGGTGAACTCCAACCCCGCCACGATCATGACCGACCCGGACACCGCCGACGCGGTGTACATCGAGCCGATCAACTGGCAGACGGTCGAGCGCATCATCGCCAAGGAACGCCCGGATGCGGTGCTGCCCACCATGGGCGGCCAGACAGGCCTGAACTGTGCGCTGGACCTCGCCGACCACGGCGTGCTGGAAAAGTACGACGTCGAGCTGATCGGCGCCTCGCGCGAGGCGATCCGCATGGCCGAGGACCGCGAGCTGTTCAAGCAGGCGATGGCCGAGATCGGGCTGGATTGTCCCAAGGCCGCGGTAGCCCGGAGCTATGAGCAGGCGGTGGAGATGCAGGCTGCCGTGGGCTTCCCCACGGTCATCCGCCCCAGCTTCACTTTGGGCGGCTCCGGCGGTGGCATCGCCTACAACGTCGAGGAGTTCGAGGAGATCGTCAAGCGCGGCCTCGAGCTTTCGCCGGTGCACGAAGTGCTGGTGGAAGAGTCGGTGCTGGGCTGGAAGGAATTCGAGATGGAAGTGGTCCGCGACAGGGCGGACAACTGCATCATCGTATGCTCGATCGAGAACCTCGATCCGATGGGCGTGCACACCGGCGACTCGATCACAGTGGCGCCCGCGCAGACGCTCACCGACAAGGAATACCAGCGGTTGCGCGACGCCTCCATCGCGGTGTTGCGCAAGATCGGCGTGGACACCGGCGGCTCCAACGTGCAGTTCGGCATCAATGCCGAGAACGGCCGCGTGGTGGTGATCGAGATGAATCCTCGCGTCTCGCGTTCTTCGGCGCTGGCCTCCAAGGCCACCGGCTTCCCCATCGCCAAGATCGCCGCGAAGCTTGCGGTGGGCTACACGCTGGATGAGCTGAAGAACGACATCACCGGCGGCCTGACCCCAGCCTCGTTCGAGCCGACCATCGACTACGTGGTCACCAAGATCCCGCGCTTCGCATTCGAGAAGTTCCCCTCGGCCGATGCTCGTCTGACGACCCAAATGAAGTCGGTGGGTGAGGTGATGGCGATCGGCCGCAGCTTCCACGAGTCGCTGCAGAAGGCGCTGCGAGGTCTGGAGATCGGCAAGAACGGCCTCAACCCGACCGGCCTGGATATCACCACTGAAAGCGGCCTGGCCACGCTCAAGCGTGAGTTGCGCGAGCCGCGCCCGGATCGCGTGTTTCACCTAGCCGATGCGTTCCGTGCAGGCATGACTCTGGAAGAGGTCCATGCGCTGAGCCGTGTCGATCCCTGGTTCCTCGCCGCGTTCGAGGACATCGTGCTGACCGAGGGCGATGTGCAGGCGCAGGGCATCAGTGCACTCGATGAGCCGCGCATCCGCCAACTCAAGCGCATGGGTTTCTCCGACGCGCGCCTGGCCGAACTGGTGGGTACCGACGAGGCCGCAGTGCGGCACCTGCGTCGCACGCTGGGCGTGCGTCCGGTGTACAAGCGCGTGGATTCCTGCGCGGCCGAGTTCGCCACCACCACCGCCTACATGTACTCGACCTACGAGGAAGAGTGCGAGGCGGCGCCGACCGATCGCGAGAAGATCATCGTGCTCGGCGGCGGCCCCAACCGCATCGGCCAGGGCATCGAGTTCGACTACTGCTGCGTGCATGCCGCGCTCGCCCTGCGCGAGGACGGCTATGAAACCATCATGGTCAACTGCAATCCGGAAACGGTCTCCACCGACTACGACACCTCCGATCGCCTGTACTTCGAGCCGCTGACGCTGGAAGACGTGCTGGAAATCGTCGATCTGGAAAAGCCCAAGGGCGTAATCGTGCAGTACGGCGGCCAGACGCCGCTGAAGCTCGCCCGTGCGCTGGAGGCGGCCGGGGCACCGATCATCGGCACCTCGCCGGACTCGATCGACCTGGCCGAAGACCGCGAGCGGTTCCAGCAGATGATCGAGAAGATCGGCCTGCGCCAGCCGCCGAACCGCACCGCGCGCAACGCCGACGAGGCGCTGGCGCTGGCACGCGAGATCGGTTATCCGCTGGTGGTGCGCCCAAGCTATGTGCTCGGCGGGCGGGCCATGGAAGTGGTCTACGACGATGCTGACCTGAGCCGCTACATCCGCGAGGCGGTGCAGGTCTCCAACGATTCGCCGGTGCTGCTGGACCGCTTCCTCGACCATGCGGTCGAGGTGGACGTGGACATCATCGCCGATGCCGAAGGCAACGTGCTGATCGGCGGCATCATGGAGCACATCGAAGAGGCCGGCGTGCACTCGGGCGATTCATCCTGCTCGTTGCCGCCGTACTCGCTCTCCGGCGACATCCAAAACGAGATGCGCCGCCAGGTCGCGGCGATGGCCAAGGAGCTCAAGGTCATCGGCCTGATGAACACCCAGTTCGCCATTCAGGGCGACACCGTGTTCATCCTCGAGGTGAACCCGCGCGCGTCGCGCACGGTGCCGTTCGTCTCCAAGGCGATCGGCGTGCCGCTGGCCAAGATCGCCGCACGCTGCATGGCCGGCCGTTCGCTGGCCGACCAGAACGCCACGCGTGAGATGATCCCTTCGTACTACTCGGTGAAGGAGGCAATCTTCCCGTTCCTGAAGTTCCAGAACGTCGATCCCATCCTCGGTCCGGAGATGCGTTCCACCGGCGAGGTGATGGGCGTGGGCCGCAGCTTCGGCGCCGCCTTTGCGCGTGGCCATGATGCCGCCGGCATCAAGACGCCGCCCAAGGGCAAGGTGTTCGTGTCGGTGCGCGACGCGGACAAGGATCGCCTGCTGCCGGTGGCACAGGACGTGATCAACCGCGGGTTCAGCCTGGTTGCCACCGCCGGTACGGCCACCTTCCTGATCGGGCACGGCGTGCCTTGCGAGCGCATCAACAAGGTGCTCGAGGGCCGGCCGCACATCGTCGACCTGATCAAGAACGGCGAGATCGTCTATATCGTGAACACCACCGAGGGTAAGCAGGCGATCGCCGACTCGTTCTCGATCCGGCGCGAGGCACTGCAACATCGCGTCACGTATTCCACCACCGTTGCAGGCGCGCGCGCGCTCGTCCACTCGCTGGATTTCCATGGCGGCGGCGATGTGCACAGCCTGCAGGAACTGCACAGGGAGTTGAATGTATGAGCCGTGCACCCATGACTAAGGCGGGCGCCGAGCGCCTGCGCACCGAACTGGACCGGCTGAAGTCCGAGGACCGCCCGAAGATCATCGCGGCCATCGCCGAGGCGCGTGCACACGGTGATCTGAAGGAAAACGCCGAGTATCACGCCGCCCGTGAGCAGCAGAGCTTCATCGAAGGGCGCATCGGCGAGCTGGAGGCGGCGCTGTCCACCGCCGAGGTGATCGACATCACCAAGCTTGGTGCTGGCAACCGTGTGGTGTTCGGTGCCACCGTTGACCTGGAGGACGAAGACAGCGGCGAGGCGGTGACCTACCAGATCGTCGGTGACCTGGAAGCCGACATCAAGAAGCGCCTGATCGCCGTCTCTTCGCCGATCGCCCGTGCGTTGATCGGCAAGAGCGCCGGCGACAGCTTCGAGTTCACGGCGCCCAACGGCGTGAAGCACTATGAGATTATCGCGGTGCGCTACGCCTGATGACGCATCCTCCCGCGGTGCCTCTGGGCGCCGCGGGAGGGTTAAAACCCGGCGCCTGGCGAGATGCGTGGCAACAAAAAAGGCCGCTTGCGCGGCCTTTTTCGTGTGACACGTCGGGCTGATCGATCAGCGCTGACGAGCCTTGAAACGCGGGTTGCTCTTGCAGATCACGAACACCTTGCCGCGACGGCGCACAACCTTGCAGTCACGGTGCCGCGACTTGGCGGACTTCAAAGAGGAAAGCACCTTCACGGCCAGCTCCTGATACAAACGAAAAATTCAAGTCGGCAAGTGTAACCGGCCTGCGCGGTCATCACAAGCCGCCCGTGACGGCCGTTTCGGTGACCACGGACAGGAATTGGGCCAGCGCAGGCGAGTCATCGTTGGCCCGGCTGGCGACCGCCAGCAGCATGTAGGCATCCGGGTCCTCCACCGGTACGTAGCTCAACCCGGCGAGGCGGACCGTACGCATGGTCGCCGGCACCAGCGCAAGCCCCAGACCGGCCGCGACCATGGCCAGCATGCCGTTGACCTGCTGGGCATGACGGCGGACCTGCGGCTGGAAGCCGGCTTTGTTCGCCAGCAGCACCAGTCGGTCATACAGCGTGGCAGCCACCTCACGCGGCTGGGCGACGAACGATTCCCTCGCCACCTCATCCATGCGCAAACTGCTGCGCCCGGACAGTGGATGGCCGGAGGGCAGGGCAAGCAGCAGCGGCTCGCGATCGAGCACCGTCATCCGCAGCGCCCTGGCATCGATCGAGCGCTGCGGTTCGTCGCGAACGAAACCGACGTCGATCTGGCCATCCAGCAGCGCTTCGAATTGTGGTTCGGTGTAGAGCTCACACAGCTCGACGCGCACGTTGGGCGCCACCTGCCCGTACCGCAGCAGCACCCGCGGCAGGGAAGGGTGGAACGACACCGACACGGTGTAGGCGAGGCGTAGCTGGCCGCTGTGGCCGGCCGCTGCCGCTGCCACCTGGGTGCGTGCCTCATCGGCTTTGGCCAGGATCTGCCGGGCGTGATCGAGAAAGATCCGCCCCGGCTCGGTGAGTGCGACCGAACGCTTGGTGCGCTCCAGCAACCGCACGCCCAGATCCTGCTCCAGTGCCTGGATCTGCTGCGATAGCGGTGGCTGCGACAAGTGCAGCCGCCGCGCCGCCCGCGTGAAGCTGAGCTCCTCGCAGACCGCCACGTAGTAGCGCAGCTGGCGAAAATCGAACATATATGTAAACCAGATAAGTTACTCGAGAAATATATATTGGATGCAACTAACCGGCGAGCCTAGACTTTCGCTTGTCCGTCGCCTTCCCCTCCCCCAGGCGACGCGGCCCCGCCCCGCAGCGACGCTATCCCCGCGACTCTTGGCTTCTCCCCCCCTGAGCCTCTGTCGACGCGTCGCCCCGCGGGGCGCTTTCTTTTTCCGGACTGCCCGAGGTGCGCGTGTTTTACCCAGCGCACCTCGCGGCTGTTACAGGCGCGCCGCCAGCCGGGTGCCCTGATCGATGGCGCGCTTGGCGTCCAGCTCGGCGGCTACGTCCGCTCCGCCAATGACGTGCGTCGGCATGCCTGCAGCGGTCAGCGCGTCGAGCAGGCTGCGGTTGGGCTCCTGGCCGGCGCAAACCACCACGTGATCCACGGGCAGCACCCTGGCGGCGCCGTCGATGCGCACATGCAGTCCGTCGTCGTCGAAGCGCTCGTAGCTGACGCTGCCGAGCATCTGCACCTGCCGGGACTTGAGCGTGGCCCGATGCACCCAGCCGGTGGTCTTGTTCAGACGCGCGCCGGGGCGGCCTTCGGTACGCTGCAACAGCCACACCTGCCGGGCCGGCGACTCCGGCTGCGGCGGCACCAGGCCGCCACGATGCGCCAGGGTCATGTCCACGCCCCACTCGCGGCTCCAGCGCGGGATATCGGTGCTCGGCGCCGGGGCCGATTCGACCAGGTATTCCGCCACGTCGAAACCGATGCCTCCCGCGCCGATGATCGCCACCCGTGCGCCGACCGGGTGATCCCGGGCGAGCACGTCGAGATAGCTGAGCACGCGCGGATCCTCGCTGCCGGGAAAGTGCACCTTGCGCGGCGTGATGCCGGTGGCCAGCACCACTTCGTCGAACTGCCCGGAAGTAAGAAGCGGCCCGTCTGCGCGGGTTTCCAGCGCCAGCGTGACGCCGCTGTCGGCCAGCCGGTGCTTGAAGTAGCGCAGCGTCTCGTGGAACTCCTCCTTGCCCGGGATCCGCTTGGCGTAGTTGAACTGTCCGCCGATCTGGCTGGCCTGATCGAACAGCGTGACCGCGTGGCCGCGTTCGGCGAGCGTGGCGGCGCAGGCCATGCCGGCCGGTCCGGCACCGACCACGGCGACGCGCTTGGCCTGTTGCGCCGGCTGGATCGTCAGCTCGGTCTCGTGGCAGGCTTGAGGGTTGACCAGGCAACTGGCGCGTTTGTTCTGGAACACGTGATCCAGGCAGGCTTGGTTGCAGGCGATGCAGGTGTTGATCCGGTCGGCGCGATCGGTCACGGCCTTGCGCACCCACTGCGGATCGGCGAGCAACGGCCGGGCCATGGAGATCATGTCCGCCTGGCCGCTGCCGATGATCTGCTCGGCAACCTCGGGCATGTTGATGCGGTTGGTGGTGATCAGCGGAATCCGGATCTCGCTCTTCAGGCGCTGGGTCACCCAGGCGAAGGCGCCGCGCGGTACCGAGGTCACGATGGTGGGAATGCGTGCTTCGTGCCAGCCGATGCCGGTGTTGATCAGGCTCGCGCCAGCCGCTTCGATGGCCTTGGCCAGCGCGACGATCTCGCCCCAGTCCTGGCCCCGTTCCACCAGGTCGAGCATCGACAGCCGGTAGATCAGCAGGAAGTCTGGCCCCACGGCTTCGCGCGTGCGGCGCACGATCTCGACCGCCAGACGCATCCGCCGTGCTGCGTCGCCGCCCCAGGCATCGTTGCGGCGGTTGGTGCGTTCGGCGATGAACTGGTTGATCAGGTAGCCCTCCGAGCCCATCACCTCGACGCCGTCGTAGCCGGCCTCGCGAGCCAAAGTCGCGCAGCGCACGAAGTCACCCATGGTGCGCTCGACGCCCCGGGCGGACAGGGCACGGGGCGTGAAGGGCGTGATCGGCGATCTGATCTTCGAGGGCGCCACTGACAGCGGGTGATAGCCGTAGCGACCCGCGTGCAGGATCTGCATGCAGATCCGCCCGCCTTCGGCATGCACCGCGCGGGTGACCTTGCGATGGCGCGCGACATGCCACGGCATCGACAGGCGTCCACCGAACGGCTTGAGCCAGCCCTCGATGCTGGGCGCGATGCCCCCGGTCACCATCAGCCCGACGCCGCCGCGCGCACGCTCGGCGAAATAGGCGGCGAGCTTGTCGAAGTCCGCGGCACGATCTTCCAGGCCGGTATGCATCGAGCCCATCAGCACGCGGTTGGGCAAGGTCACGTGGCCCAGGTCGAGAGGGGCCAGCAGGTGCGGGTAGGGCATGGGGGGGGCGATCCGATCAAACGATCGTATGAATCTGCCTGCATGCGGCGCTCAAAAGCAAGCGCCGGTGCGCTGTGCACTCAGGCCAGCAGTTGTTCGACCAGGGCGATGTAACGACGCTGGGCTTCGTTGCGATCGACGCCGCGCAGTTGCGCCCAGGCCTCGTACTTGGCGGTGCCGACGAAGTCGAAAAAGCCCGGTTGCGGACCCTGCACGTCGCCGTCGGAGCCCTGCTTGAACAGGGCGTAGAGCTTGAGCAGCGTGTCGTTGTCCGGGCGCGTGCCGAGCCGCTTGATGTCTTCGGCGGCTTGCTCGAACGCGTGCTGCAGATCGCTCATGGATGGCTTGCCCCGGGGTCCGGATCGGACCGTGCGCGGCTTGATAGCACGCACCCTGATGGGGGTCAACGCGTTACCATGTGCGTTCGATTGCCCGCAGGAAACCGCCCATGAGCCGCTCAGTCACCGTGCCCGTACTCACCATCGACGGGCCATCGGGATCGGGCAAGGGCACCATCAGCCGGCTGGTGGCCGAGCGACTGGGCTGGCGCTTGCTCGACTCGGGCGCGCTTTACCGCGCGGTGGGTTATGCGGCCGGCGCCGCGGGACTGGATCTGTCCGATGTCGAGGCGGTCACGCGCTGCGCTCAGTCCACCCGGATCCGCTTCCAGCCCTCCGAGGATGGCCATGACACCCGGGTGCTGGTGAATGGGCACGACGCCACCGACGAACTGCGCACCGAAACGGCCGGGGCGGCAGCCTCCGCGATTGCCTCGATTCCATCGGTGCGTCAGGCACTTGTCGACCTCCAACTGGGCTTCCGTAAGGCGCCGGGACTGGTCGCCGACGGGCGCGACATGGGCACCGTGATCTTCCCCGACGCCGTGCACAAGGTGTTCCTCACCGCCAGCGCTGCCGAGCGGGCGAAAAGACGCTATAAGCAGTTGAAGGAAAAGGGGCTCAGCGTTACACTTTCCGGCCTGCAGCGCGAAATTGAAGCGCGTGATGCCCGCGACGCCTCGCGAGCAGTCGCGCCGCTCAAGCCCGCCGCCGATGCGGTTCTGGTGGACACCACCGGCATGCCGATCGCCGACGTCGTCGCCAAAGTACTTGCCGTCGTTCGACCGTAAACCGGCCGATCGACGGTTTCAGCGCCCCTGCCGCGGCATGGGGTTTTGGTCAACGGTGGCAAGGGGATGTTCCCCGAATCACCCATAACCGGTGGGCCGATACGTCTCTTGCGCATTACATCCGACGGCGCGCAGGGGTCGAAGGCCTTTCTTATTTCTGGAATCAACATGACTGAAAGTTTTGCCGAGCTGTTTGAACAGAGCCAGCAGGCCATTTCCAAGCTCAAGCCGGGCGCCATCGTCACGGGCATCGTGGTGGAGATCCGCAACGACGTTGTCGTGATCAACGCCGGCCTGAAGAGCGAAGGCATCGTCCCGATCGAGCAGTTCAAGGACGAGAAGGGCGAGTTGGAAGTGCAGGTGGGCGACGAGGTGAAGGTTGCCCTCGACGCACTGGAAGACGGTTTCGGCGAGACCAAGCTGTCGCGCGAGAAGGCCAAGCGTTCGATGGTGTGGGACGACCTGGAGCAGGCGTTCGACAAGGAAGAGACCATCACCGGCATGATCTCGGGCAAGGTCAAGGGCGGTTTCACCGTCGACATCAAGGATGTCCGCGCGTTCCTGCCGGGCTCGCTGGTCGACGTGCGCCCCGTGCGCGATCCGGTCTACCTCGAGGGCAAGGAACTCGAGTTCAAGATCATCAAGCTCGACCGCAAGCGCAACAACGTGGTGGTCAGTCGCCGCGCCGTCGTCGAGACCGAGTTCTCCGAGGAGCGCGAGAAGCTGCTTGAGCGCCTGACCGAGGGCGCGGTGGTCAAGGGTACGGTCAAGAACCTCACCGACTACGGCGCGTTCGTGGACCTGGGCGGCATCGATGGCCTGCTGCACATCACCGACATGGCGTGGAAGCGCGTGCGTCACCCGTCCGAGGTGGTCAACGTGGGCGACGAGCTGGACGTGCGCGTGCTCAAGTACGACCGCGAGCGCAACCGCGTCTCGCTGGGCCTGAAGCAGCTGGGCGACGATCCGTGGGTCGCGATCGCCCGCCGTTACCCGGTCGGCAGCCGCCTGTTTGGCAAGGTCTCCAACGTCACCGATTACGGCTGCTTCGTCGAGATCGAGCCGGGCGTGGAAGGCCTGGTCCACGTGTCCGAGATGGACTGGACCAACAAGAACGTCAACCCGGCCAAGGTGGTGCAGGTCGGCGACGAGACCGAAGTGATGGTGCTGGACGTGGATGAAGAGCGTCGCCGCATCTCGCTGGGCATCAAGCAGACGCGTTCCAATCCGTGGGAAGCGTTCGCCGCCATGCACAAGAAGAACGACAAGGTGTCCGGTCAGATCAAGTCGATCACCGACTTCGGCATCTTCATCGGCCTGGACGGCGGCATCGACGGCCTGGTCCACCTGTCCGACATCTCCTGGCAGGCGTCGGGCGAGGATCTGGTTCGCAACTTCAAGAAGGGCGACGAGATCGAGGCCGTGGTGCTGGCGGTGGATCCGGAGCGTGAGCGCATCTCGCTGGGCATCAAGCAGATGGAGCAGGATCCGTTCGGCCAGTTCATGGCCAGCAATCCGCGCGGCACCATCGTCAACGGCACCGTGAAGGAAGTCGATGCGAAGGGCGCCACGATCGATCTGGGCGAGGGTGTGGAGGGTTACCTGCGCGCCAACGATATCGCCAAGGAGCGCATCGACGACGCCACCCAGCACCTGAAGGTGGGCGACAAGGTCGAGGCCAAGTTCACCGGCATGGATCGCAAGGGCCGCGTGCTGCAGCTCTCGATCCGCGCGAAGGACGAGGAGGAAGTGCAGGATCTGATGGCGGACTACGGTTCGGCCAGCACCGGCACCACCAAGCTCGGCGCGCTGCTGCAGGAACAGCTGAACAAGGCTGACTAAAAGCCCTGCCATCAGGCAGGCATGCAGGACGCGGGGCGGCTTCATGGCCGCCCCGCTGTTTCACGTCACGGACACTGGGGACCATGACCAAATCCGAATTGATTGAGGCGCTGGCACGGCGTCAGACCCACCTCGCGTTCGGCGACGTCGAGCTGGCGGTAAAGAGTGTCATCGAGCAGATGAGCCATGCCCTGTCGAACGGCGAGCGCATCGAGGTCCGTGGTTTTGGCAGCTTTGCCTTGCACTATCGTCCGCCGCGTATGGGGCGCAACCCCAAGACCGGCGAGGCGGTCGCGCTTCCCGGCAAGCATGTTCCGCATTTCAAGCCCGGCAAGGAATTGCGCGAGCGGGTCAACCAGCAACTGGAGCTGGTGCAGGACTGAGCGGGCCTTTTGAGGTACCGGATCGAGGCAGGCGGCGATGAGCCGGTCCTGCCTTTTTTGTGCGCACGAAATCGCGCTGACGGACGTCTGTGCCGCTTCAGAGTGATCGGGTAAAGTCACGCGATGCGCCTGCTTTTCCTGCTCATCGTGCTCGTCTTCGTCGCCCTCGGCATCGTGCTGGGCGCGCTCAACGCTGACCTGGTCACCTACGACCTGGCCTTCACCCGTCTCACGCTGCCCAAGGGCGCAGCATGGCTTGCAGCGTTGTTGATCGGTTGGCTGCTGGGCGGCATCACCGCTTGGTGGGGCATGCGCTGGCGTGCGACCTCACGCCATTCATCCGAGTCCAAACCGGCCCCGAAGCATTCATGAATCCGCTGTACGCGTTGTTGCTTCTGCCGGTGGCCTTCTTCAGCGGTTGGTGGACCGCGCGGAGGGCTGGCGTGCGCCGTTCCGGCGCCAAGGTGAGCGAGCTTTCCTCCGATTATTTCCGCGGCCTGAACTACCTGCTCAACGAGGAGCAGGACAAGGCGATCGAGGTTTTCCTCAAGCTGGCCGAATACAACCGCGATACGGTGGAGACCCATCTGGCGCTGGGCAACCTGTTCCGCCGGCGCGGTGAGGTCGATCGGGCGATCCGGCTGCATCAGCATCTGGTCTCCCGCCCCGGGCTCTCCGACGCGATGAAAACCGTGGCCCTGCTGGAGCTCGGCGAGGACTACATGCGCGCTGGCCTGCTCGACCGCGCCGAGACCTTGTTCTGCGACCTGGTGGCGATGGATGCACATGCGCCGTCGGCACTGCGGCACCTGATCGCGATCTACCAGCACGAACGCGACTGGCACAAGGCCATCGAGCACGCGCGTCGGCTCGAGGCCATGACCGGCGAGGACGAGTCGGCCATGGTCGCCCAGTTCTATTGCGAGCTGGCGGAGCGGTCACGCCAGCACGGCGCACGCACGGAAGCTGCCGATTATCTGAAGCGCGCCTTCGAGTGCCAGCCCGACTGCGTGCGTGCCTTCATGCTCACCGGGCGCATGCACGCCGAACATGGGGAACACGCCGAGGCCATTGCCGCCTACGAGGCGGCCGTGGCGGCCGACATCGCGTTCGTCCCGGAGATTCTTCCGCCGCTGCTCAACAGCTACGCCTGCACCCAGCAGATGGAGCGTGCGGAGCGTTTCCTGCAGGACATTCTCGCGCGCTACCACGGCATTTCGCCGGTGCTGGCGCTGACGCGCCTGTATCAGCAGCGCGATGGCGAGCGGGTCGCGGTGGATTTCCTCACCGGCCAGTTGCGCCAACGTCCTTCGGTACGCGGACTGATGGCGCTGATCGACGCCACCATGGACAAGATCCAGGGCGAGGCTCGGGACAACTTCCTGATCCTGCGTGACCTTACCAAGAAGCTGCTGGAAGGCCAGGCGATGTACCGCTGCAGCCGCTGCGGCTTCGGCGCCAAGGCGCACCACTGGCAGTGCCCCAGTTGCAAGAGCTGGAGCACGATTCGTCCGATTCACGGCGTGGCCAACGAATAGCATGGTGTCGAATTTGCCAGGGCTGGCCTTGCTGATTCCCTTGTTGTCGTTCCTGCTGTCGGCATTGCTCGTGCGGGCAGCCATTGGCTACGCGCGTCGGCGCGGCATGCTGGATCAGCCCGGTCAGCGCCGCTCGCACAGCACGCCGACGCCGCGCGGTGGCGGGATCGGCATCGTCGTGGCGGCGCTGGTGGTACTGCCGGTGTGCCTGTCAGCGCTGCCGGCGCCGCTGCCGATCGCCGAGACGGTGGCGCTCTGGGTCGGGTTGGCGCTGGTGGCGGCTACTGGGTGGTGGGACGACCATCGACCGCTGCCAGTCATTCCTCGCCTGGCGGTTCAGTCGCTCGCGGTACTGGCGCTCGGGACGGCGCTGGTCGCAGCCGGAACGCCGGCCTGGTGGCTGCCGTTGCTGCTCGTCGCCGGCGTTGGCAGCATCAACGTGCACAACTTCATGGACGGTATCGACGGCCTGCTCGCCCAGCAGGCCATGCTCGTGTTCGCCGGGGTGGCCGTGCTCGCGGCAGACCGGGCGGCGTGGTCGCTGGCCATCGCGGCGCTGGTCGTGACCTTCGCCTGCCTGGGCTTCTGGATCTTCAACCGGCCACCGGCCCGCATCTTCATGGGTGACGTGGGCAGCGGGTCGCTCGGTTTCCTGGTGTTTGCCCTGGGCGCCTTGCTGTGGTCGCAGCATGCGGCGCTGATCTGGCCGCTGGCCGTGTTGTGCGCCGCGTTTCTCACTGACGCGGGATTGACGCTGTCAGTCAGGATCTGGCGCGGTCGCCGCTGGTACAGTGCGCACCGCGAACATCTTTACCAGTGGCTGGTGCGCAAAGGGGCGACGCACCGGCAGGTGGGTACGGGTTACCTGGTGTGGAACCTCGTCGTGTGCGCGCCGCTCGCGGTGCTTTCCTGGCACGAGGGAAACAAGGGATGGTGGCCCTGCATTGCAGCCTATGCATTGGCCGCCGTGGTATGGACAAGGTTGAAGCGGCGCTGTCTGCGCCGCGGGCCGGTTTAGGAATCACATGTCAGTGCGCAAGACCATTGCCGCGATCCATCCCCGTGCAGCTGTAGCCCTGCACGATCTTTTTGTGGCTGGTTTGGCCTGGTGGGCGGCCAAAGCGCTGCGCTACGCGTTGATGCCGGACGTCGCCGTGGCGTTTGCGCCGCTCGAATTTCCCTTGGTTCTGGCCGTCCAGAGCCTGTTGTTCAGCTGGACCGGTCTCTACAAGGGCGTCTGGCGCTTCGCGAGTCTCCCTGATCTGTGGAATATCCTGCGCGCGGCGGTGCTCGGCGGGCTGGCCATTGGGTTGGTCCTGTTTCTTTATGACCGGCTGGCCGGTGTGCCTCGCTCGGTCCTCTTGCTCTATCCGGTCGTTCTGGCAACCCTTCTCGGCGCTCCGCGCCTGGTCTACCGGTTCTGGAAGGACAGCCGGCTGGACTTGTTCGAGTCCAAGGCGGTCAAGCGGGTGCTGATCGTAGGCGCCGACCGGGCCGGCGAGGCGCTGTTGCGCGACCTGCGCCGCGACAGTCGCTACTCGGTGGTGGGCTTTGTCGATGACCAGGGCAACTTGCGCGGCGCCAAGATCGCAGGTTATCCCGTGCTTGGCACGCTGGATCAATTGCCGGATGTGGCGCGCGAGACGGCAGTGGAAATGCTGCTGATCGCGCTGCCGGGCGCATCCACGGCGCAGATGCGCCAGGTGGTCGAACTGTGCGACGGCACCGGCTTGCCGTACCGCACCGTGCCGCGCCTGGAAGATGTCGTCGCCGGACGCGCGCACTTCAACGAAATCAAGGAAGTGGCGATCGAGGATCTACTCGGGCGCGATGCGGTGGAGCTGGACTGGACCGCCATCCGCGAGAACCTCACTGGGCGGCGGGTACTGGTCACCGGTGGCGGTGGCTCGATCGGCTCGGAGCTGTGCCGGCAGATCGCGCGGCTCGGCGCGCAGGCGCTCACCGTGGTGGAGAACAGCGAGTACAACTTATACCGCATCACTAAGGAGCTCGCTGCCGACTACCCGGAGCTAATCCTCAACGGCGTGTTGGCTGACTGCAGCGACCGCGTGGCGATGAGTCACGCGTTTGCCGAGCATCGTCCCCAGGTGGTCTTTCACGCGGCGGCCTACAAGCACGTGCCACTGTTGCAGAACCAGCTGCGCACGGGCTTTCGCAACAACGTATTGGCCACGCGCAACGTAGCCGAGATGGCGCACGAACACGCTGTGGAGTGCTTCGTCCTGATTTCTACCGACAAGGCGGTCAACCCCACCAGCGTGATGGGCGCCTGCAAGCGCATCGCCGAGATCTGGTGCCAGAACCTCAGCGCGCGCTCGCAAACGCGCTTCATCACCGTACGTTTCGGCAACGTGCTCGATTCGGCCGGCTCGGTGGTGCCGTTGTTCCGCCAGCAGATCCGTGACGGTGGTCCGGTGACCGTCACCCATCCGGAGATGTCGCGGTATTTCATGACCATCCCCGAGGCCTGCCAGCTGATCCTGCAGGCGTCCAGCCTGGGCAAGGGCGGCGAGATCTTCGCGCTGGACATGGGCGAGCCGGTAAAGATCCGCGACCTCGCCGAGCAGATGATCCGGCTGGCGGGTAAGAAGCCCGGCACCGAGATCCCTATCGTCTATACCGGCCTGCGTTCGGGCGAGAAGCTGTTCGAGGAGTTGTTCCACGCGCTGGAAAACTACAGTGAAACCGCGCACGCCAAGATCTTCCTCGCACAACACCGCGAGGTGGCATGGGAGCTGTTGCAGGCGGTAATCAACAAGGCGGCCGAGGCCGTCGATCGATTCGATGAGGAAGAATTGCGCCGCTGTGTGTCGAGTCTGCTGCCCTCGTTCCGTTGGAGCGATACGGCGCAGCCGGCCAATGTGGTGTCGATTCGTCGCCAGGAAACAGGAGAGAAGTAAGTGAGCAAACCGCTGCGCAAGGTCGTGTTTCCCGTTGCCGGTCTCGGCACGCGTTTCCTGCCCGCCACCAAGGTGGTGGCCAAGGAGATGCTGCCTGTGCTCGATCGTCCGTTGATCCAGTACGCGGTCGACGAGGCGGTGGACGCCGGCGCGGATACTCTGATCTTCGTCACCAACCGCTACAAGCACGCCATTGCCGACTACTTCGACAAGGCCTACGAGCTGGAAGCCAAGCTGCAGGAAAAGGGCAAGGCGGAGCTGCTGGCGATGGTGCAGGGCACGCTGCCCAAGCATGTGCGTGCGATTTTCGTGACGCAGCCCGAAGCACTCGGGCTCGGCCACGCCGTACTTTGTGCCAAGCCGGTCGTTGGCGACGAGCCATTCGGCGTGATCCTGCCGGACGATCTGATCTGGAACGGCGCGCGCCGCGGCGCGCTGGGTCAAATGGCCGATCTGGCGCTGTCACAGAGTGCAGGCGTCATCGCCGTGGAAGAAGTCCCGCACGACGAGACCGACAAGTACGGCATCGTCGACGCCACGCCGGTCGACGAACGCAGCGCCGCCATCCGGCACATGGTAGAAAAGCCCAAACCCGCCGACGCGCCGTCGAACCTGGCGGTGGTGGGCCGCTACGTGTTGCCGGGCCGCATCTTTGAGCTGCTGGAGCAGACCACGCCCGGGGCTGGTGGCGAAATCCAGCTCACCGACGCGATCGAGGCTCTGCTGAAGGAGCAGGGCAAGGTGCTGGCGTACCGCTTCGAAGGCACGCGCTTCGACTGTGGCAACAAGGCCGGTCTGGTGCGCGCCACCATGCACATGGCCATGCAGGATCCGAAGCTGGCGGCCGTCGTGCGGGAGTTCGTCGCCGCGCAATGAGGCTCGTCCGGGCCGGGGTGCTCTCCCGGCCCGCTCGCATGCATGCCTTCAGCGTTCGCGCGTCGTCACATGCGGCGCTATGCTCGCTGCTTCATGGTCCCCGGCTCGGCGTCCCCCATGCACCCGTCCTCGGCACCCTCCTACTATCGCGCCACCGCCCACGCGTATCCTGCCTTCGCCCCGCTGCAGGGACGACGCGAGGCACGCGTGGCCATCGTTGGTGGCGGCTACGCCGGGCTCAACACGGCGCTGGGCCTGGCCGAGCGCGGCGTCAAGGATGTGGTGCTGCTGGAGCGCGAGCAGGTCGGCTTCGGTGCCTCCGGGCGCAATGGCGGTTTTGTTTTCGGCGGCTATTCGCTGGGCGAGCGCGCCTTGCTCGATCAACTCGGGCCCGAGCGCGCCCGCACGCTTTTTGCACTTACCACGTCCGCCGTGCACCGCATCCGCGACCGTGTGGCGCGCTACGCCATCTCATGCGACGCAGTGGACGAGGGCGTGATCTGGGCCAATTGGTTTCGCGATCCCGGGGTTCTGCGGCAGCGCCAGCAATTGCTCGCTGCGCAATACGGCGTGGAGTGGGAGTGGCTGGCGCAACAGGAACTGCGCGAGCGCGTGCGTAGCGAGCGCTATTTCGACGGGCTGTACGAGCGCGATGCGCTGCACCTGCACCCGCTCAACTACGCCATCGGCCTGGCGCAGGCGGCTGCGGCGCAGGGCGTGACGATCCACGAGGAAAGCGGCGTACGGCGGCTGGTCCGGGACGGTTTGCGCTGGCGTATCGCCACCGCGCAGGGCGAAGTGCTGGCCGACCAGGTCGTGCTCTCGTGTGGGGGCTACCTGTCGGGCCTGCACAAGACCATCGATCGCGCCATTTTGCCGATCGCCACCTACGTGATGGTTACCGAGCCCCTGGGTGACCGGCTGGACGATTGCCTGCACACCCGTGCCGCGATCTACGACAGCCGCTTCGCCTTCGACTACTACCGCCCGCTGCCCGACCGCCGGCTGTTGTGGGGTGGACGCATTTCGGTGTTGAACCGTTCGCCGCAGGCGGTGCAGCGCCTGCTGACGAGTGACCTCTTGCGGGTATTCCCCCAGCTCGAGGGCGTGCGCATCGATTACGCCTGGTCTGGCCTGATGAGCTATGCGCGCCACCAGATGCCGCAGATCGGCAGCGATGGCAACGGCCTCTGGTGGGCGCAGGCCTTCGGCGGTCATGGCGTCGCGCCGACCTGTGCCGCCGGCGAGCTGGTTGCCGCGGCGATCGCCGAAGGCGACGAAGGCTGGAAGCAGTTCGCCGACTACGGCTTGCCCAGCACGCATCGCCCCGGCGGCTTCGTCGCGGCCCAGGCCACCTACTGGTGGCACGAGTTCAACGACTGGCTGAAGACACGCCTGGAAGGGTGACCACCGGCGCTGGGCGACGTCGCGTATTCCGGTTAACGTGCGCTTCTTTGGCCGCGTCAGCCCGAGCATGTCCGACAGCACACCCAGCACCGAGATCGCCTGGAGCGACTTCGAAAAGGTCCTCATCGTCGCCGGTACCGTTGTTCGCGTCGAACCGTTTCCGGAAGCCCGCCGACCGGCGTGGAAAGTGTGGGTGGACTTCGGCCCCTACGGCGAGCGCAAGACCAGCGCGCAGATCGCCGCCCTTTACCGCGCCGAAGACCTGGTCGGCCGGCAGATCGTCGGGGTGATCAACTTCCCCGAGAAGCAGATCGGACCGTTCCGCTCGCAGTTCCTTCTAACCGGCTTCCACACCGACCAGGGTGTGGTGATCACCACGGTCGAACGCCCGGTACCCAACGGTGCGCGGCTCAGTTGAGCGCGATCATCCGGCCAGGGCCGGCGCTTCGGCCGGAGCCGCGCGACGGATCATCATGGCGGCTACCGCAGCGAGCACACCGCCGACCCCGGCGATGACGAACGGCGCCACGTAGTTGCCATCCACCGTGCGCAACCAGCCGGCGAGGAACGCTGCCGTGGCAGCGCCAATCTGGTGGCCCGCTGCGACCCAGCCGAACACCACCGGTGCATCGTGCTCGCCGAAGGCTTCGGTGGCCAGGCGGATGGTCGGCGGCACCGTGGCGATCCAGTCCAGGCCGTAGAACACGCCGAACACGCCCAGGGCGGCGAATGAGAAATCGGAGTAGGGCAGCCAGATCAGCGACAGCCCGCGCAGGCCGTAGTACATGAAAAGCAGCTTGCGCGAATCGAAGCGGTCGGTCAGCCAGCCCGACAGCGTGGTGCCGACCAAGTCGAACGCCCCCATCATCGCCATAACACCCGCCGCACGTACCTCCGGGATGCCATGGTCGCCGCAGAAGGCGATGAAGTGCGTGCCGATCAGTCCGTTGGTGGTGAATCCGCAGATGAAGAAGGTGCCGAACAGGAACCAGAACGTGCGAGTGCGCGAAGCCCGGATCAGCGCGCCGAAAGCGATCGCCAACAGCGGCCGTCGCGGCGGCGCGACCGCTGCCGCCGTGGCCCCGTAAGGCAGCAAGCCGATGTCCGCTGGACGCTCCGGCAGCAGCCAGGCCACCAGCGGAACCAGCGCCGCGCAGGCTACCGCCACCGTCCACACCACCGGACGCCAGCCGTGGTGCGTGGCGAGCGCAGCAAGCATTGGCAGGAAGATCAACGTACCGGTCGCCGTACTGGCGGTAAGCAGGCCCATCATCAGGCCACGACTCCGGACGAACCAGCGGTTCACCACCGTGGCGCCGAGCACCATTGCCACGCAGCCGGAGCCGACGCCGGAGAACACGCCCCAGCTCAGCAGCAGTTGCCAGGACTGCGTCATCCATCCGCTGGAAGCGATCGACTCGGCCATCAATGCCAGCGCACCGATCAACGTGCGACGAATGCCGATCGCCTGCATCAGCGCTGCGGCGAACGGCCCCATCATGCCGTAGAAGAAAATGCCGACCGCAGCGGCCAGCGAGATACTTGCGCGACTCCAGCCGAAGGCTTCGTTCAGTGGGACGATCAGCACGCCGGGCGTGGAGCGCACCCCGGCAGCGACCAGTAACGCCAGAAAGATCACGCCGGCGACGACGAATACGTATTTCTGGCCGAATGGCCGGGTGCGGGATATAGTCATGTTACCGATCGGTACAGGTGGTTCGCGGATCATACGTACCGGTCGGTAACATCGTCAATCGGAAACACTCATGGCCACGAAACGCAGCTCCGATCCGGTGCATGACGAACCAGCGGACAAGCCACGCGCTGCCGAGCGCATCCGCAGCACCGCACGCGAACTGTTCTACCGCGAAGGCATCCGCGCGATCGGCGTGGAGCAGATCGTGCAGGACGCCGGTGTGACCAAGCCCAGCCTGTATCGCAGCTACGCGTCCAAGGACGACCTGGCGGCAACCTATCTGCGCGACTACGACGCGGAATTCTGGGTGCGGTTCGAGCAGTCGGTTGCCGCACATCCGGGCGACCCAAAGGCGCAGGTGCTCGATTACTTTCGCGGACTGGCCGAACGTGCGGCCAAGCCGGGCTATCGCGGGTGCGGGCTCACCAACACGGTGGTGGAGTACCCCGGCGCCGACCATCCAGCATGCAAGGTGTCGCAGGCGCACAAGCGCAAGCTGCGCAAGCGGCTGACCGCCATGGCCGAGGCGATGGGCGCGGCTTCGCCGGAGACTTTGGCAGATGGACTGCAGTTGCTGCTCGAGGGCACCTACGCGTCGGGGCAATTGTTCGGATGCGATGGACCGGCACGGTCGCTGGTGGCGGTGGCCGAGCGGCTGATCGACGCATCCTGCGGCTGAGTCCGCGTCAGGCGCTACGCCGCCGTTCGTTGTCCAGCCACACCTCCAGACCTTGCGCGTTGAGCGTGATGTCCATACCGAGCACCAGGGCCTCCATGGCATCGCGTCCTTGCAAACAACCGTGCGCCTCGGCGCGGCTGGCATAAAGGTCGGCCAGCGATGCCTTGAGAACCTCGTGCCGGTCCGGCTTGCCGTCCGCGGCACGCGCGAGCTCCAGCATCGCATCGATCTGCAGATGCAGTTCCGCAGCGAGGCGCTCCACCTGTTCCACCCGACCGTAGTGGGTGAGGTACATCGCTTCGGGCTTCATCGCGAGCAGCCGATCGATCGAGTCGTGCAGCGCCTCCGGGTCGAACTGCACCGGTGAGGTGGTGGGGATGATGAACGCGCCCTTGTCGGTATCCAGCTCGCGATAGGAGAGCCCGAACGTATCGCCGGTGAAGCACACGTTGGCTTTTTCGTCGTAGATGGCGATGTGGTGCTTCGCGTGACCAGGCGTCTCGATGCACAGGAGTGGTCGGTTGCCAAGGTGCACGATGTGACCATCGGGCGCTTCCACCACGCGTTCGGCAGGCACCGGCCGCAGCCGTCCATAGGTCTCGTCCATCACCGCTTCGCCATACACCGCGCTGGCGCCGGCCCACAGCTGCGAGGGATCGATCATGTGACGTGCGCCGCGCGGGTGTACCACCAGTTTCGCGTTCGGCAGTTGCGCGATCAGCTCGCCGGCGCCACCGGCGTGATCCAGGTGCACGTGGGTCAGGATCAGCCAGTCCACGTGTTGCGGGGTGAGCCCGGCCGCGTCAAGCGCGGCCATCATCCGTGGCACGGCGTAGTTCGTGCCGCAGTCGATAAAAGCCGCGCGATCGCCGTCCACCACGAGGTAGGCGGCGTCGAACTGCTGCCGTACGAAGCTGGTGTCGATGGTGTGGATGCCGTGTTCGTTGCCCATGCGCACCTCCGCTGAGATTCAGCGCTTGAGGGTAGCAAGCCGGGGCGTGACGGGCAGTTGAACCTTTGTCGGATGCGCGGGAGACGAAGCGGTCAATGGCCTGCCCCGATGACGGGCAAGCGATAATCCCGCCATTCCCAGCGCATGGAGAGAGAGGCATGCAAAGGACATATACCGGCAGCTGTCATTGCGGCGCGGTGCGCTTCGACGCGGACATCGACCTGGCGGCCGGCACCAACAAGTGCAATTGCTCGATCTGCACCAAGACCCGCAACTGGAATGCCATCATTCGCCCCGACGCGTTTCGCCTGCTGGCCGGGGAGGACGCGCAAGCGGATTACCAGTTCGGTCGCAAGGCCATGCACCACCTGTTCTGCCGTACCTGCGGGGTGCACAGCTTTGCGCGTGGCTATGTGGAGGAGATCGGCGGCCATTACGTGGCGGTGCAGTTGGCCTCGCTCGACGACGTGGATCCGGCCGAGCTGATCAACGCGCCGGTCCGTTACGCCGACGGGCGTCATGACAATTGGCATCACGCACCGGCCGAAACCCGGCACCTCTGACCCACACGCAAAACGGCGGCCCTGCGGCCGCCGTTTTTGTCACCGCTTCCGTGCGCGCGTGCCTCAGGCCGCCGCGTCCACCAGCACCAGTTCGGCGTCTTCCAGCGCCGTCACGCGCAGCGCCGGTTCGTTGCGGATCGCCGCACCGTCGCGGGCGTCCAGCTTCACGCCGTTGATCTCGACCGAGCCGGTCGACGGCACCAGGTAGGCCTGGCGGCCATCGGCCAGCACGTAGGTTGTGCTCTCGCCGGCCTTCAGCGTGGCACCCAGCACGCGGGCGTCGGTGCGCAGGGGCAGGGCGTCGGCGTCGTCGGCAAAGCCGCTCGCCAGCGCCACGAACCTGCCCGAGCGCTCGCCGCGCGGGAACGGCTTGGCACCCCACGACGGCGGCTTGCCGGTTTCGGTCGGGATGATCCAGATCTGGAAGATCCGCGTGGTGCCCGGCTCCAGGTTGTACTCGCTGTGGGTGATGCCGCTGCCCGCACTCATCACCTGCACGTCGCCCGCCTCGGTGCGGCCCACGTTGCCCAGGTTGTCGCGGTGGGTGATGGCGCCCTCGCGCACGTAGGTGATGATCTCCATGTCACCGTGCGAGTGCGGCGGAAAGCCGGTGCCTGGGGCAATGGTGTCGTCATTCCACACGCGCAGTGCGCCCCAGCCCATGCGCTTGGGATCGTGGTAGCTGGCGAACGAGAAATGGTGCTTGGCGTTGAGCCAGCCGTGGTCGGCACCGCCGAGGCTGCTGAAGGGTCTGCGTTCAATCATCACGTTCTCCCAGATGGAGGCGCCGGCTGGCGCCATGGGGTGAACGATAGGCTTGTTTCCCAAATGCGCCTAGATGCGTCAATGGAACTGACTGTTGCCGTATTGGCGACATTTTGGAAACGATCAACCTTCCCACGTCAGCACGATCTTGCCGATGTGCTGTGAGCTCTCCATCAGCGCATGCGCCTGGGCTGCCTCCTCGGCCTGGAAGACCTGATGGATCACCGGCCAGACCGCCGCGCGCTCGATCAGCGGCCACACCACCTCGTGCAGCCGCCGGGCGATCGCCGCCTTGAAGGCCACCGGCCGGTTGCGCAGGGTGGAACCGGTGACCGTCTGGCGTCGCCTCATCAGCGCCGCGGCGTTGAGCCGTATGTCGGCGCCGCCCAGTGTGGCGATGATCACCAGCCGGCCGCCCTCGGCCATCGCCTCCAGCTCGCGCGGCACGTAGTCGCCGGCCACCATGTCGAGCACCACGTCCACACCGCGGTCGTCGGTAAGCCGCTTCACTTCGGCGACGAAATCCTGCGTGCGGTAGTTGATCGCGGTGGCGCCCAGTGCTTCGCAAGCGCGGCACTTGTCGTCGTTGCCGGCGGTGGCGAATACCCGGTGGCCGAGCGCGTGGGCGATCTGGATCGCGGTCACACCGATGCCGCTGGAGCCGCCCTGCACCAGCAACGTCTCGTCCGCACCGCCTTCGCCGTGGCCGAGCTGGCCGCGGTCGAATACGTTGCTCCACACGGTGAAGTAGTTTTCCGGTAGCGAAGCGGCTTCGACCAGGCTCAGCCCCTTCGGCGCCGGCAGGCACTGGCCCAGCGGCGCCACCGCGTATTGGGCGTAACCGCCGCCAGCGAGCAGGGCGCACACCGCGTCACCGGGCTCGAGACCGAACGGGTTGGTGCCGGTGAGGTCGCCGTCCACCAGCGTGCCGGCCACTTCCAGCCCGGGCAGGTCGGAGGCGCCGGGCGGCGGCGGGTACTTCCCCTGGCGCTGGAACACGTCCGGCCGGTTCACGCCGGATGCCGCCACCTTGATCAGCACCTCGCCCGGGCCGGGCACCGGTCGCGACCGCTCGCATTCGACGAGCGATTCGGGGCCCCCGGGCTGGCGGATTTCGATGGCGCGCATGCTGGTCATCGGGTCTTCCTCGTGGATCGCTAAAAGCGGGCATGATCGCCCATCGGTGGTGCAGGGTGCGCGATGTACCCTGGCGCCTTCATCGCGGGGGAACGCATGCGGCGAAGCTGGCAGGAGGGTGCGACACGGCGCGCGTCGGCGCTCATGCGCCTGGTAGGCGCAGCTTTGGCGATCTTGTCCGTGGCGCAGCTTGCCGGCTGCGCGCTGGTCCACGTCAAGCAGGACAACCCCCGCACCTACGACGAGAACCGCCGCGGCGACGTGCTCACCACCGGGGCGCTGAGCTTCGCCACGCGCAACGCGATCTCTCGCCTGGGCCTCGATCCGGACGACTGCGTCGACGTCGCCATGCCCTGCATTCAGGCGCTGCGCCAGGCGACCCTGCTCGACACCGACGCACGCCTCTCGGCGCTGGCCGAGCTGGCGCTGGGTGAGGCACTGAACGCAGACAAGACCACCAGCGATACCGACGCTCGTCGCGTCAGTGCCTATCTCGACGCGGCTCGCTACGCGTACGCTTACCTGTTCTTCGGTGACCGCTCGCCGCGCGAGCGCGCGTTCGAGGATCGCCAGACCCAGATGCGCGATAGCTACAACTACGCGGTCGAGCGGGTTGCCGCATTGATGTTCGAACAAGGGCAGCGGGCGGGGCGTTCCCATCCGCCGGCGCCGGGCCGCACCGAAGTCGTGGACGGTTGGCAGTTGCGCTACGGCAGCATCGAGCTGGTGCTGCCGCGCGGTGCGCCGAAGCTGGAGGCGATGGTGCCCGCCTCGCGTCTGCGCATCGACGGCTTGGCCAGCATCTACCGGCGCGATGGACTCGGCGCCGAGGTGGTGATGGTGGCCCGCCCCGCGGCGCAGGTCCGGCGCAACCCGGCTCTGCCGTTCGCCGAAACGGGCTATCTGCCGGCCACCGTGCTGTTGCGCTTTCCCGGCGATTCGCTGGGCGCCGTGCTGGGTACCCGCGAGGCGGTCATCGATGCGCTCGATCCGTATCGCCGCGACACCGCGCAAATGGACGGCCAAACGGTGCCGCTGGCCGCCAATTTCAGCGCGCCGTACGCCCTGTGGCTGGCCGATTCGGGTTTCGCCCGCAAGGCCATCGACAACCTGCTGGGCCGGGATGACGCGCTCGATCACCCCCGCGTGTTCCTGATGCAGCCGTACGACCCCGAGCGGCTCACCGTGGTGATGATCCACGGCCTCGCGTCCAGCCCCGAGGCCTGGGTGAACCTCGCCAACGAGGTGATGGGCGACGAGGCGCTGCGCAAGCGTTACCAGATCTGGGAGGTGTACTACCCGACCAACGTGCCGATCCCGGTGAACCTGGTGCAGATTCGTGCGGCGCTGGCGCAAACCTTCGCCACGCTCGACCCGGCCGGTGCCGCACCGGCCAGCCACCACATCACGCTGATCGGGCACAGCATGGGCGGGGTGATCGCCCGCCTGCTGGTGGTGAACAGCGGTGACGCCTTGTGGCAACGCATCTTCCACGCGCCGCCGGATTCACCGCGGCGCAAACGGCTCGCTGCGCTGGCGCCTTACCTTTCCATCACTCCGCTGCCCGGCGTGGACGAGGCCATCTTCCTGGCGGCGCCGCACGCCGGCACGCCCGTCGCCGGCCACTGGCTGGCGCGCATGGCCACCAAGCTGATCCGCCTGCCCAAGACCCTGCTCGATGCCACCGCGCGCATCGCCGAGGCGCTGGCCGGCGAGCTGCCCGAGCAGGCCGCGCTGTTCCGCACTGCCCCCACCGGCGTCGACCTGCTGCGTGACACCAACCCGTACCTGCGTGCCACCGCGAAATCGCCGATCACCCCGGGTGTGCGCTACCACTCGATCATCGCCCGGCGCAGCGCGGAAGGACCGCTGGAACAAGCCGACGACGGCTTCGTCCCCTACGCCAGTGCACATCTGGCGGGCGCGGCCAGTGAGAAGGTGATCGTCTCGGGCCACAGCGTGCAGGAGACGCCACAGGCGATCCTGGAGATCCGCCGCATCCTGCGCGAACACGCGGGCATCGCGCCGCAGGATGGGGTGACGCCCGCATCTTCTACGCCGCCGCGCAGCAGTCGCTGAAGGCGGCGAAGCACGCGGCGCGGGGCCAGCGGAAGCACGAGCCCGCTGGTTGTCCTAACGATTTTCGTGCATGGCCGGCGCTAAAGTCCGGCCACCGTCTGCGCGTTGGTCGCGCGACATCACAAGGAGAGTCCGCATGTCGATCGGTCGTGTGTTGATGGTGCTGTTGTGCCTGGGGCAGGGCGCCTGTTCGATGTCATCGGCCGCGGCGGGCGGCGAGGTGCGCGGTGCGCCCGTCGTCGCGCCGACCGGGGCGGTCGATGCTTCCACCTTGGCCGGTCATCACTGGAAGCTCCAGTCCGCTACCGATGCGCAGGGCGCGCGTATCGCCGCGCTGTTCGTGCGCCCCGATCGCCCGGTGCAGCTCGACTTCGCCGATGGCCGCCTGTCGATCAGCCAGCTGTGCAACGCCAAGGCGGCTCCGTATCGTATCGAGCAAGGTCGCCTGCTGCTCGGTCCCATGCTGTCGACCATGATGGCCTGTGTGCAGCCGGAGCTGAATGCGCTGGATCAAGCCGTGGTGCGGCGGCTCGGCGGCAAGCCCGCCATCAGCCTCGACCAGGAGGGCGCCATGCCGCAGCTGAAGCTGGTTACCGTCAGCGGAGACGTGCTGCTTTTCACCGGGCAACCCACGGCGGAAACCCGGTACGGCGGTCCCGGTGCCACGGTGTTCCTCGAGGTGGCGCCGCGGGAGGTTCCCTGCGATACCCCGGTGGCCAGTGGTACGACCTGTCTCAACGTGCGTGAGCGCCACTACGACAGTCACGGCCTGAAAGCCGGCGAGCCCGGCCCGTGGCACGCGTTGGTACAAACTATCGAGGGGTACACGCATGCGCCGGGCATGCGCAACGTGTTGCGCGTCAAGCGCTACGCCAGCGGCACAGGGGCTGGTGATGTCTATGTGCTCGACATGGTGGTGGAGTCGCAGAGCGCGACTCCGCCGTGAGGATGCACCCGCCCTTTCGCGATGCAGGGGCGAGCGGCGGAGGCGTCCGGACGGGCGGCTATTTTCGCTAGGTAGCCCTGCCGCCCGCGCTTGCCCCCTCAGCGGCGCGCCTTCGGGTCCTCGTTTTCGTCGTCGCTGCGCACCTGCGCATGGCTGATCAGCGCAAAGATCAGGCTGCCACCCACGATGTTGCCGGCCAGCGTCGGCAGGGCGAAGCGCAGCAGGTAGGCCGTCCAGCTCGTGGCGCCGTCGAAGACCAGGTAGAGCGCTTCCACCGAGCCCACGATGATGTGGGTGAAGTCGCCCAGTGCGATCACGTACGTGATGATCACGATCACCGCGATCTTGCCGCGCTCGGCTGCCGGCAGCAGCCACACCATGGTGGCGATCAGCCAACCCGCGGCAATGCCCTTGGTGAACATCTGCCACGGCGTGTTCTGCATCAGCGCTTCGCCTGCAGCATGCAAGGCGTCCTGAGTGGGGGCGCCGAGTATCTGCATGTTCAACATGCCCCAGGCGAACAGCGCGCCGCCGACCAGGTTGCCGGCCAGCACCACGCCCCACAGCCGCAGCAGACAGCCGAGCTTGCCCCAGCCTGGGTCGGTCATCAGCGGCAGTACCGCCGTCATCGTGTTCTCGGTGAACAATTGCTGGCGCGCCAGGATCACCACCAGAAACCCGAACGGATAACCCAGGCTCTCGATCAGAAACGCACCCGGCACGCCTTCCGTGTGGCGGTGGAGCAGGGCGCGCGCCAGCATCGAGAAACCCATCGTCATGCCCGCCGCCAAGGACGACCAGCCCAGCGCCGACACGTTGCGCGCCAGTTCCTGCTCGCCTTCGCGGCGGATCGTCTCGTGTAGCACCACCGGGCGCGGTGGGCGCAGGTGATGCACGTCGCCGCGCTCTTCGCGAGACAAGGCGAAGCCGTCACCTTCCTCCTGCGTGGTCGGCTCCTTAGTGGATCGCTCCTTGGACGTGGGCATCAGTCGTCCGTTCCGATCACCTTGCCGGTATCCGGATCGATGGTGAGCTTCACGTCCTTGCCAGCGCTGTTCTCGGCCTTGGCCTGCCATACGCCGTCGTCGAACTCCACGTCGTGCACGTCGGTGTAGCCGGCGCTGGCGAGCGAGGCGCGAACGTCGTCCTTGCCCAGACGCGACACCTTCTGTTCGTCCGCGTAGGCCTTGCCGCTGACCGGGTCGATGCGCAGGTCCACGTGTTCGCCGTTGCCGCTGCGGGCATCGGCGTGCCACATGCCGTGCTTGAACTTCAGGTCGTCGATGTGGCTGTAGCCCTGATCCTGCAGGTGGGCGCGCACCTGCGCCTCAGTGAGGGCGCGGTGGCTGTCGGACTGCGCCAGCGCGGCGCCGCTGCTGCCCAGGGCCAGCGCGAGCGTGAGGGCGATCGTTTTCATCGCAGGCATCTCCAATGGGAGGGAGTGGCGAGTCTTGGCCCGCATAGATCAGCGCGCGGTGAAAGCCGCGTCGTCGTGACGTCGGGCGTTCAGGGCCGCGTGTGCGGCGGCGATTTCCCTACGGTGCTAAGTTCGCCCACGCCGTACCGCCATAGGCCCCCGCCATGTCCACCTCCGATGCCGACGATCCGGCCGCCAACGGCCAAGCGCGCCTGCCGCCGCGACAGGTGCTCACCGCCAAGTTCCCGGTGATGTCGATGGACGCCACGCCCGCGCTGGACATCGCCGACTGGTCGCTCACCCTCAAACACGGCGTGCGTCCGCTCAAGCGCTGGGATTGGACGGCCTTCAGCGCGCTGCCGCGGCAACGCATTGTGCGCGACATCCACTGCGTCACCCGCTGGTCCAAGCTCGACACGGCCTGGGAAGGCGTGATGCTGGATGACCTGCTCGCCGACGCCGGTCTCGCCGCGCCCACCGGCTTCCTGCTCGCCCACAGCGCCGATGGCTACTCCACCAACCTCACCGCAGCCGACGTGCTCGACGGCCGCGCCATGATCGCCACCCACTACGACGGCCAGCCGCTCGCCCCCGCCCACGGCGGCCCGGCCCGCCTGCTGGTGCCACATCTGTATTTCTGGAAGTCGGCCAAATGGCTCACCGGCTTGCAGTTCACTGCCCGCGAAGAAGCCGGCTTCTGGGAATTGCGCGGCTACCACCTGCGCGGCGATCCGTGGAGTGAGCAACGCTTCGCAGAAGCGGAATAGATCTCGCGGTCTGCTGGCAGCGCGATGGGATAGGGCGCGTCTAGGATGGCCGCTGTCATCCGACGGAGGACCCGGGCGGCGGTGTTTCGCCGCGTGGCCGGCGCACGCGGGACGGTGTGTCCCCGGTGCTGCCCAGTCGGCTCCACGCCCTACGCAACTGCACGTCGGAGCTGAAGCCGGCCAGTTCCGCCGCCTGGCCGACGCGGGCGCCGGCGCGCAGGGCCGCTTCGGCCGTGGTCAGGCGGATGCGTTGCAGGTAGTGCAGCGGCGAGGTGTCGGCGTGCAATGCGAACAGCCGCGCCAGATGCCGCGGCGAGACGCAGGCGACGCGCGCCATCGCTTTCACCGTCCAGTCGGCCTGCGGTTGCTGGCAGATGGCGTCCTGCAGCCGGTGCAACGGCAGGTGCATGTGGCCGCGATGGGCCAGGAACGGCGACAGTTCCGGGTCGGCCGGGCCGCGGCGCAGGGCCACCACCATCGTTTCGGCCACGCGCGCGGCAACCAGTGGGCCGCAGACGGCGGTAATGCGGTGCAGGATCAGGTCGATGCCGGTGGTGACGCCGGCGCTGCTCCAGACCGCGTCCGCGGCGACGAACACGCGATTGGCCACCACGCGGCAATGCGGTGCTGCCGCGCGCAGTTCGTCCAGATGCTGGTGGTGGGTGGTCGCGTCGCGGCCGTCGAGCAGCCCCGCATGCGCGGCGAGCAGGCTGCCCGCGCACACGCAGACCAGTTCGCGCCGGCCCTCGTGCAGCTGCAGCGGGCGCAGCCAGTCGAGCAGGCGGCGCGTGGTCGGGCGGCGCACGTTGAACGCGCTGCCCGGTTGCCCGAGCAGCACGATCCAGGTGGGACGCGGATCGTCCTCACGCATAACCGGCAACGGCGCGATGTCCCGCAGCCGGATACCGACCGAGGTCATCGGCTCAGGATCGGGGCCGACGAACTCCACCGCGAAAGCCGGCGGCTGGCCCTGTTCGGCCAGCACGCCGTTGGCGATGCGCAGCGCTTCGGCCGGACCGGCCCAGTCCAGCGCCAGGCTGTCCGGCAACAGGGCGAACAGCACGCGCACCGGCGTTCTCACGGCTGCGCCACGGCCCGTCGGACGGCTTCGTCCACCGTGCAGAGAGTGGCGAAGCGGTCGCGCAGCACCGTCTCAGTGCGCTGCACGATGTCGTCGGCGCGCAGCACGCCGCCATCGGGGGTGGTCATGTCGAAGGTGAGCGTGGCGGCGGTCACGTAGTCCACCTCCCAGCCGAGATCGGAGGCATTGCGCGTGGTGGTCTCGCAGCACTGCTCGGTGCGGATGCCGCTGACGATCAACCGGCGGATGCCGTGCTGCACCAGCCAGACGTCCAGCCCGGTGCCTACCAGTGCGCTGTGCCGGGTCTTCACGAACTGCGCGGCGGCGTCGAACTCGACCAGGCCAACGATGGGGCGGACGTGGCCGGAGCGGGCGGAGAAGGGGTTGTCGGCGGCGTCCGGACCGTCCTGGTGCAGGATGCGAACCACCGGCACGCCGGCGGCGACGCACTGCTCGATCAGTGCGTTCTGGGCCGCCAGGTAGGGCGCGAGGCGACCCTCGTTGAAGTACGCGCGGTGGCGGAAGGATTCTTGCGCATCGATCACGAGAAGACATGTAGTCATGGAACGCTCCGTTGGGGTTGGAGTGGTCATTTTTCAGAGATTTCCACCATACGGAGCGCCAGCCCGCGACAGCAAACAGCCAAAAACGGACATGCCTATCCTGACAGGATCAACGCCATCCGGCGCAGGTGATGCGACGTCACCCGTCGCCTTGATGGGCATCAAGGCCCGGGGCGACTGTCCGTCCTAGTGTGGACCCTGATGGCGGTCGGCCAGGCGGGAAAAGGTGCGGTGATGGGGGCTTCTAGGCGAAGGTGCCGGCGGTACTTGGCAGGGTGGCGGTCATGCTGACGCCCTCTGTTCGACGGCCCGCAGGCTCGCCGACGACGGCTGGGGCGACCATGGCCGCGGTGCTCGGCACCGGTGGAGCGGGCAAAGGCGCACGCTGGCGTCGGCAGTTGCGCTGGCTACTGATGCTGGCAGGCGCATTGGCGCTTGCCGGAGCGGGCTACGTGCTGCTCCGACGCAGCAGTGCCGCCGCGCAGCCGCGCTACCAGACCGCCGAAGTCACCCGCGGTGACCTGGTGGTGACGGTGGCGGCCACCGGCAACCTGCAGCCGACCAACCAGGTGGACGTGGGCAGCGAGCTGTCCGGCATCATGGAAGCGGTGCGGGTGGACGTGAACGACACGGTGAAGCGCGGCGAGGTGCTGGCGCAGCTGGACGTGTCGCGCCTCAAGGACCAGATCGCCAACGCCCGCGGCGCGCTCGACGCCTCCCGTGCACAGGTGCGCCTCACCGCCGCCACGGTGACCGAGATGCGGCTGCAGGTGAGCCGGCTCACACGCATGTTCGCTAGCAGCGGCGGCACGATTCCGGCGCTGGTGGATATCGACACCGCCCAGGCTGCCCTGCGGCGGGCGCTGGCCGCGCAGGCCAGCGCGCGGGCCGAGGTGGCGCAGGCGCAGGCGGCGCTGAGCACTGGCGAGACCAACCTCGCCAAGGCATCGATCCGCTCGCCGATCGACGGCGTGGTGCTGACGCGTTCGATCGAGCCGGGCCAGACCGTGGCCGCCTCGCTGCAGGCGCCGGTGCTGTTCACGCTGGCCGAAGACCTGTCCAAGATGGAGCTGCAGGTGGACGTGGACGAGGCCGATGTGGGCCAGGTGCGCAACGGCCAGCGAGCCACCTTCACCGTCGATGCGTACCCGGGGCGCGAGTATCCGGCGCAGGTGCGGCGCGTGGGGTTCGGCTCGCAGACCAAGGACGGTGTGGTGTCCTATCTCACCGTACTCACGGTGAACAACGACGACCTCAGCTTGCGCCCGGGCATGACGGCCACCGCGGCCATCGTGGTGAGCGAGCACAAGCAAGTGCTGCTGGTGCCCAGCGCGGCGTTGCGCTTTACCCCCGCTTCGGCCAACGCCGCGCCATCGTCCGGTGGCCTGGTGAGCCGGCTGATGCCGCGGCCGCCGCACGGCGCCAGCAGCCCCGCCGCCGGCGGCAACGGGAAGGCGCGGCAGGTGTGGGTGCTGCGCAACGGGCAGTCGGTAGCGGTGCCGGTGACGCTCGGTGCCAGCAACGGGGAGCTCAGCGAAGTAGCCAGCGACGCGCTGCAGCCGGGCATGCGGGTGATCACAGAGAGCCTCGGCGGTGCGCCGTGAGCGCGGCCGCAGGCGCGTCGCCACCGCTGATCGAGCTGGTCGGCGTCACCAAGACCTACGGCCAGGGCACGGTGGCGTTGCAGGCGCTGCGCGGCGTGGACCTGGTGGTAGAGCAGGGCGAGTTCGTGGCGATCATGGGGCCGAGCGGCTCGGGCAAGTCCACCGCGATGAACATCCTCGGTTGCCTCGACGTGCCGACCACCGGCAGCTACCGCTTTCGCGGCACGGCGGTGGAATCGCTCACGCGCAACCAGCGGGCGCTGCTGAGGCGGCACTACCTGGGCTTCGTGTTCCAGGGCTACAACCTGCTGGGGCGCACCTCGGCGTTGGAGAACGTGGAGCTGCCGCTGCTGTATCGCGGCGAGCCGCCGGCCGTGCGCCACCCGGCGGCGCGTGAGGCGCTGGCTGCGGTAGGGCTGACCGGCTGGGAGTATCACGCGCCGGCGGCGCTGTCCGGCGGCCAGCAGCAGCGCGCGGCGATCGCCCGCGCCATCGTCACGCATCCGGCGGTGCTGCTGGCCGACGAGCCCACCGGCAACCTCGACACGCTGCGCAGCCGCGAGATCATGGACCTGATCGTGGCGCTCAACCGCGACCGCGGCATCACCGTGCTGATGGTGACCCACGAACCGGACATGGCCGCTTACGCGCGGCGCGTGGTGCGCTTCGTCGACGGGCGGGTGGAGAGCGACACGCGGCAGGCGGTGGCGGCCTGATGTTCTGGAACACGCTGCTGCTGGCGCTGAAGGAGATCCGCCGCAATCTCACGCGGAGCTTCCTCACCGTGCTCGGCATCCTGATCGGCGTGGCTGCGGTGATCACCATGGTGACGCTGGGCAACGGCGCCACCGCCGCGGTGTCCGCGCAGATTTCCAGCCTCGGCAGCAACCTGCTGATGGTGCGCCCCGGCCAGCGGCTGGGGCCCAGTCGCGATACCGCGGGCGCGGCGCAGTTCCGGCTGGCCGACGCCAGCGCCATCGAGAGCCAGGTAGGCGAGCTCAGCAGCGTGGCGCCGGTGGTATCGCGCACCGTGACGGTGGTGCACCTGGCCAGCAACTGGTCCACCGGCGTAGTGGGCACCACCAACGCGTACTTCAGCGCAGGCAGCTGGAAGCTGTCCGCCGGACGGGTGTTCCTCGACGGCGAGCTGCAGGCCGGCAAGGCGGTGAGTGTGCTGGGCGAAACCACCCGCAGCAAGCTGTTCGGCAGCGAGAATCCGGTAGGCAGCGCGATCCGCGTCAAGCAGTTCGCCTGCGAGGTGATCGGCCTGCTCGCCGCGAAGGGGCAGTCGTCGATGGGGCGCGACCAGGACGACGTGATCGTGATGCCGCTGCGTACCGTGCAGCGCCGCCTCGCCGGCAACCAGGACGTGGGCATGCTGCTGGTGTCGGTGCGCCAGGGCGCTTCCACCGCGCGGGCCAAGCAGCGCATCGAGGCGCTGCTGCGCGAGCGCCGGCACATCGCGCTGGGCCAGGAAGATGATTTCAACGTGCTCGACACGCGCGAGATCGCCGACATGCTCTCCAGCACCACCCGCGTGCTCACCCTGCTGCTCGGCGCGGTGGCGGCGGTGAGCCTGCTGGTGGGCGGGGTAGGGATCATGAACATCATGCTGGTGTCGGTCACCGAGCGCACCCGCGAGATCGGCATCCGGCTCACCGTGGGCGCGCTGGAGCGTGAGGTGTTGGGGCAGTTCCTGATCGAGGCGGTGGTGCTGTCGTCCATCGGCGGCCTGCTCGGCGTGCTGCTGGCGACGGTGGGCTCGATCGTGCTGGCGCGCGTGCTGCAGGTGCCGTACCTGTTCGGCCTGCCGATCAACCTGCTGGCGTTCGCGTTCTCGGCGCTGATCGGCGTGGTGTTCGGCTTTTTTCCGGCGCGGCGTGCGGCGCGGCTCGACCCGATCGAGGCCCTGCGGCACGAGTAGGGCACGCCGGCGCCAGGATGGGGGATGCCTGACGCCTCGACGCCAGTGGATACTGGTGCCCTCTCTCTACCGGCGCAGCCACCATGGGCAAGACTCGACTCGAGGCATTCAGTGACGGCGTGCTCGCCATCATCATCACTATCATGGTGCTGGAGTTGAAGGTGCCGCATGGCGAGACGATGGCCGCGCTGTGGCCGCTGCTGCCGGTGTTCCTGAGCTACGTGATGAGCTTCATCTACGTAGGCATCTACTGGAACAATCACCATCACATGCTGCACCTGGCGCGCGGCGTGAGTGGCGGTGTTCTGTGGGCCAACCTGCACCTGCTGTTCTGGCTGTCGCTGCTGCCGTTCGCCACCGGCTGGATGGGTGAGAACCACTTCGCGCAGGGGCCTTCGGCACTGTATGGCGTGGTGCTGCTGATGTCGGCGGTGGCGTACTGGCTGCTGCAGCGGTCGATCATCCGCCTGCAGGGTGAGGACTCGCCACTGGCGCGCGCAGTGGGTGGCGACTGGAAGGGCAAGCTGTCGCCGGTGATCTACGCAGCGGGCATCGTCGCGTCGTTCGGGGCGGCCTGGTTTTCGCAGTTGCTGTACGCACTCGCGGCGCTGCTGTGGCTGGTGCCGGATCGGCGCATCGAACGGGCGCTGGCGCGGCACGAGTCGTAAGGCGAAGCAGGCCGAGGTGGTGGTCTGCTTGGTGACAGCGCTTCGACTTCGCCGGCGTGCCGCCGGCTACGCTCAGCGCGAACGGTTTTGCGGGGTAGCCCTTCTCCCCTCGGGAGAAGGTGGCGCATCCGCGCCGGATGAGGGTGCGGGGCTTAGCGCGGTGACTCGCCTTGCTGCGGACCCTCACCCCAACCCTCTCCCGGCGGGAGAGGGGCTTTGCTTGAGGCTTGGTCGGGCATTCCCTTCTCCCTTCGGGAAAAGGGGGGGGGGCGCAGCGACGGATGAGGGTGAGCGGCGCAGCACGGTGGCTTGCGTTGCGTCGGACCCTCACCCCAACCCCTCTCCCGGCGGGAGAGGGGCTTTCTCATTCCGGCGTCGCGCCTGACGCGGATCAGTACCGACGTTCGGCCAACGCTCAAGAATGGCTTGCCGGTTTCGCCGCCAGCACGGGCCGATCCGCCTATCGATTCCTTGAGGAGCACCGCCGTGTCGAGCAAGTCGTACAAGCAGATCACTCACGATCTCAATCAGTCGATCGCCAAGATTCGCGCCGAGGCGCCGGGCACCATGGCTGGCTTTTCGGCTATGTCCAAGAGCGCCATGGAAGCCGGTGCGCTGTCGGCAGCGGACAAGGAGCTCATGGCGCTGGCGATCGGCGTGGCCACTCACTGCGACGGTTGCATCGGATTTCACACCAAGGCGCTCGCGAGGCTGGGCGTGGAGCGCGCCAAGCTGATGGAGACGCTGGCGGTGGCGGTCTACATGGGCGGCGGGCCGTCGCTGATGTACGCGGCGGACGCCGTGCGCGCCTACGAAGAGTTCACGGCTGCGCCGTGAGCCGCCGCGGGCGGTGTCCGCTCAGTTCGTGGCCTGCATCATGGGCAAAGCGCAGGTGCCACACGGTGGAGCTGAGCGATATCACGGTCACCGCGATGAAGGCGAAGGAGAAATCCATCGCCCGTGGCTGCGGGTGTCCGCCCACGCCCATCGCCAGGCGCAGCAGCAGCGCGCCGGCACAGATGCCGAACGAGAGCATCAGCTGCTGCAGCGTGGTGTAGAGGCTGCTGGCGGCGCTCAGGCGTTCGCGCGGCACGCCTTCGTAGGCCACCGTGTTGTAGGCGGCGAACTGGAACGACATGAACGCGCCGCACGCCATGAGCAGGCCGAACATCAGCCCGAACGGCCAGTTCGGCCGGAAGAACGCGCACACCGCGTAACCCAGGCTGCTCAGCACACCGTTGTAGAGCATGCCGTTACGGAAACCGGTCAGTTGCAGCAAGCGCGGCGTGAACGCGCGGGTGAGCAGCGCGCCCAGCGCGGTGGCCAGAATCAGCTGGCCGCTGCGCACTGCCGACAGGCCAAAGCCGATCTGGAACATCAGTGGCAGCAGGAACGGTTGCGCGCCCTGAGTAATGCGCATCAGCGAGCCGCCGATCACCGAGAGCCGGAACGAATCGATGCGCAGCAGCGAGAGATCGAGCAGCGGATCGTGCCGCCGCCGCGCGTGCCACAGGTAGCCGAGCGAAGCAGCGCTGCCGACCAGCAGCAGCGCGAGCGCCACCGGCAGATCGGCGCTCTGGCCGATCATCTCCAGCCCGAACAGCAGACCGCCCAGCCCTACGCCACAGAGCGCAAAGCCACCCAAGTCGAAGCGCGGCGGCGCAGCGGCGGGCGGGATCGTCGCGATGAAGCGCTTCACCAGCCAGTAGCCCAGCAGGCCGATCGGCAGGTTGATGTAGAAGATCCAGCGCCAGCTCAGGTAGGTGACGATCAGGCCGCCCAGCGGCGGCCCGGTGAGCGGGCCGAGAAACGCCGGCACCAGCGACCACGACATCGCCGACACCAGGTGCTTGCGGGGGATGGTGCTGAGCAGGATCAGCCGTCCGATCGGCGCCATCATCGCGCCGCCCGCACCCTGCAGCAGGCGTGCGGCCACCATCGTGGGCAGGTTCGGCGCCAGCGAGCAGGCGATCGAGCCGAGCAGGAATACACCGATGGAGGCGGCGAACACGCGCGTGGTGCCGAAGCGTTCGGCCACCGCCCCGCTGGCGGGAATCAGGATCGCCAGCGCCAGCAGGTAGCTGGTCATGGCGATGCTCATGGCCGGCGCGCCAACGTGGAAATCCCGCGCCATCGTGGGCAGCGCCGTGGCCAGCACGGTGGCGTCCATCTGCTCCATGAAGATCGCGCACGCCACGATCAATGAAGTGATGCGGTAGTCGGGAAACAGCGGCTCCGGCGGGGCTGGCGCGGCGGTTTCCCCGGTCTGCTGGCTCACGGGGCGGCTCGGCGGAAAGCGGCGGACACAAGCCAGCGGCGGGCGCGGGGGACGGCGTCGTTGGCACGGATGCGTGTGGGGTGCACGCGGGCGGCGCAGTATCCCGCGCGGAGGGTTGGCTCACAAGCGCGGTCGCTGATCCGTGGCGTTGTGCGGGATGACACGGCTGTCCCTTCTCCCGCCGGGCGAAGGTAGCACGCAGGGTCGGATGAGGGTGCGGGTGTGCGTGATGTCCGGTTGGGAACGATGCGCCCACGGGGCTTCGTGCCGGACCCTCACCCCAACCCCTCTCCGGGGGAGAGGGGTTCAATCAGGTGTGCTTACTGCGCCTCGGCCGGCGGGGCGGGTGGCGCCGGCGGAGCGGGGGGCATCGGTGGGCGTGGCGGCGGGGGCGGGACCGGGCTGGCTTCGACCCATTTGGCCATCGCCTTGTCGCCGATGATGCTGCGGATCTTCTCGCAACTGGCTGCGTCATCGCTGCGCCGCTGCTCATCGAACTTCTGCCGCTGGCGGGCCTGCTGCTCCAGGGCTTGCTGCACCTGCCTGGCCTGCGCGGCGCTGATTCCGAGCGTGTTCTGCCACTTCGCGTCGTTGCTGAAGTCGGGCAGGGTGGGGGGCGGCGGCGAGGGCATGCCGTGCTGACAGCCGGGCGGCAGCGGCGGGAGGCCGTCGACGATCCAGCGATGCTGGCCGTGGGCGAACAGGGGCGTCTCGGCCATCGGCGTGGCGCGCTGGGCGAGGGCACCGCCGACGACGGCGAGGCCGACCAGGCCGGCGACGAGGCGGGTGGTGAGAGCGCGTTGGGTCATGCGGTGATCTCCTTGCGTGGCCGGGGGATCCGACGCCACCCACGATGACCTGCAACATCGCAGGGAATATGCAGGAAATGAGGACGCACCAGCCGCGCGCCGCCGCTATCCTCGCGGCCATGCCTGCGCCCACTCCTCCAAGCGAATCCGTCCACGCTGGAACCAGCGCCGGGCTGCGCCTGCGCGTGGCGCACAAGTTGTTCCTGCTGCTGGCGGTGGCAATCGGTCTGTCGCTGCTGGCGATGGGTGCGCTGACCGTGCGCAACCTGCGCAGCGGCTTCGTCGGTTACGTCAATGCGCTGGATCTGTCGCGGCTCGATCCGCTGGCGCAGGCACTGGGCCAGCGCGAGGATGCCGTCAGCGGCTTCGATGGCCTGCGCGATCGTCAGGCGTGGGACGCGCTGCTGCGCGAGACCCTCGATCATCGCCCGCTTGCGGTTCCGGAGGAAGCGCAGCCGCAAGCGCCACCCCCGCCGCCACCACCCCCGGCGCCGCCGCTGCCCCCACCGCCGCCACCGGCTCCCGATGCGCACGCGCTGCCACCCTTGCCGCTTCCTCCGCGGGTATCGCTGCTGGATGCCTCGCACGCGCTGGTTGCTGGCCAGTCGCCGCCTGCGGATGCGATGGAGCGGCCACTACGTCGCGACGGAGCGGTGGTTGGCTGGCTCGCACTGCGGCCGCTGTCGCGGCCGGTGGACCGTCGCGACACCGCTTTCCTCGCCGCGCAGATCCGCGGCATGGCCGAACTGGCGCTTGCGCTGCTGGTGCTGGCGATGGCGGTGGCGTGGTTCTTCGCGCGGCACTTGCTGGCACCGCTGCGTGCCGTGGAGGGTGCTGCGCGGCAACTGTCGGAAGGCCGCTATGGCGTGCAGCTGGTCAGTGACCGCCACGACGAGCTGGGCGACCTGGTGCACCACGTGAATCGGTTGAGCGCAGCCTTGCAAGCGCATGAGAGCGCGCGCCAACGCTGGATGGCCGACATCTCGCACGAGCTGCGCACGCCGTTGGCGATCGTACGCGGCGAGCTCGAAGCGATGCGCGAGGGCGTGCGCCCGCCCGATGCAAAGGGGTTGCAGTCGTTGCACGAGGAGGTGATGCGGCTGGATCGACTGGTGGATGACCTGCACCAGTGGTCGATGGCCGATGCCGGATCGCTCAGCTATCGCATGCAGCCGTTGGATCTGTCGGCGTGTCTTGCCGAGGGTTGCGCACGGTTCGCCAGCACCGCCGCCGAAGCCGGACTCACGCTGGATTGCAGCGGCGAGCCACTGCGCGTACATGGCGATGCGGATCGCCTGCGCCAGCTGATCGACAACCTGCTCGGCAACAGCCTGCGCTACAGCGATCGCGGCGGTCGCGTGGAAGCATCCGTGTTCGTCGATGGTGATCAGGCCTGCCTGCGCGTGGACGATACCCCACCTGGTGTTCCGGCGGAGGGCCTGGCGCGCTTGTTCGAGCCGCTGTATCGCGGCGAGCATTCGCGCAACCGGGCACTCGGCGGCAGCGGTCTGGGCCTGGCCATTGCGCAGCGCATCGCCGTGGCGCACGGCGGCACGCTTGCGGCCGCGAACTCGCCATTGGGCGGGCTGCGCCTGGAACTGCGTCTGCCACGGGAGGGGCACTGAGATGGCGCGTGTGCTGATCGCCGAGGACGAGCCGAAGATCGCTAAGTTACTAGCGGACTATCTGACCCAGGCCGGGCACACGGTGCTGACGGTGGGCGAGGGTGATCATGTGTTGCCTGCAGTTGCCACCGAGCGTCCGGACCTGCTTCTGCTGGACATCATGCTGCCCGGCAAGGACGGCTTAGCGATCCTGCGCGAGCTGCGGCGCGACAGCGAACTGCCGGTGATCATGCTCACCGCGCGGGTGGAAGAGATCGATCGCCTGCTCGGGCTGGAGCTCGGCGCGGACGACTACATCTGCAAGCCGTTCAGTCCGCGCGAAGTGGTGGCGCGGGTACGCGCGCTGCTGCGACGGACGGCACCGGCCACGCCCGCCAATCCTTTCACCGTGGACGAGGAGGCGCAGCGCGTGTTCTACCGCGGCCGCCCGGTGCCGCACACCACCACTGAATACCGGCTGCTGCACGCGTTGCTCACCCATCCTGGCCGCATCTACTCGCGCGATCAGTTGCTCGATCTGATGCACGACGATCTGCGCGACGTCACCGATCGGGTGGTCGACAGCCACATTCGCAACCTGCGCCGGAAGCTGGACGACATGGCGCCGGGGCAGAACTTCATCCATGCGGTGTACGGTGCGGGCTACCGATTCGAGATCACCGACGCGGACTGAGCCCGGCGTGCCACAAGTCAGGATGAGCTTCGGCCTTCACGCTTCGCCACACGCTGGCGACCGGCACGGTAGGGATGGCGCCGATGGTGTTGCTGAACGTGCTCCGGTTGAGTCCCGACACGATGCACGGGCGCTCGGCCGGATTGGCTGACGCTGGACCGGCGCGGCTTCAACACATCGATTTTCGTCGGTGTGGCCGGCACCGTGGCCCGGTTCCTGATCGGGCAATCGCACGGTTCGGGTCGTGGTCCCCGGGGTCGATGCCGCTGCGCGTATTCGCCACGCGTGCAGACCGGGCGATGCAGGTGATAACGGTGAGCCTGATCGGCGGCGCTCTGCAGGCCTGGCTGGGCATGTGGCAGTTCCAACATCGCGAGCAGGCGTAGCGGGCAGGCCTGGAACAACGCAAAAAAAGGCGCCGCAGCGATGCGACGCCTTTTTCGTAGCGGCAGCGGTAGCCTCAGAGCGCTTCGAAAATGCCCGCCGCGCCCATGCCGGTGCCGATGCACATGGTGACCATGCCGTACTTCTGCTTGCGCCGGCGCAAGCCGTGCAGCAACGTGGCGATGCGGATTGCACCGGTGGCGCCCAGCGGGTGGCCGAGCGCGATGGCGCCGCCCAGCGGATTGACCTTGGACGGGTCCAGCCCGAGGTCGCCCATCACCGCCAGCGCCTGCGCGGCGAACGCTTCGTTGAGCTCGATCCAGTCGAGCTGATCCTGGCTGATGCCGGTCTGCTTGAGCGCCTTGGGAATCGCTTCCTTCGGGCCGATGCCCATCACGTCGGGCTTCACGCCCGCCACCGAGAAGCCGACGAAGCGGGCCAGCGGGGTGAGGTTGTATTCCTTGATCGCCTTCTCGCTGGCCAGCAGCACGGCGCCGGCGCCGTCGGACATCTGCGAGGAATTGCCGGCGGTGACGCTGCCGCCGAAGCGGTCGTTGCGGAACACCGTGCGCAGCTTGGCCAGTACTTCCATCGTGGTGCCGGCACGCGGGCCCTCGTCGGTGTCGATGGTGCGGCTGTCGGTGACGATGCCGCCGGTAGCGAGGTTGGGGTAGTGGTCGTCGAGCTGGAACGGCGAGATCTCGTCCTTGAACTCGCCGGCGGCGATGGCGGCGAGTGCGCGGCGGTGGCTCTCCACGGCGAAGGCGTCCTGCTGCTCACGGCTCACCTTCCAGCGCTCGGCCACTTTCTCGGCGGTGATGCCCATGCCGAAGGCGATGGCGCGGTCCTCGTCGTTGGCGAAGATGGCCGGGTTCATCGCCACCTTGTGCCCCATCATCGGCACCATGCTCATGCTCTCGGTACCGCCGGCGAGCATCAGGTCGTCCTCGCCCAGGCGGATGCGGTCGGCGGCCATCGCCACGGCCTGCAGGCCGGACGAGCAGAAACGGTTGATGGTGACGCCGGGAACGGTATCGGGCAGGCCGGCCAGCAGCACGCCGATGCGCGCCACGTTCATGCCTTGCTCGGCCTCGGGCATGGCGCAGCCGATGATGGCGTCGCCGATGTGGTGCGGATCGATGCCCGGCGCCTGCGCCATCACGGCGCGGATTACGTGCGCGAGCATGTCGTCCGGACGGGTGTTGCGGAACACGCCGCGCGGCGCCTTGCCGACCGGGGTGCGGGTGGCGGCGACGATGTAGGCGTCTTGCACTTGCTTGGTCATGGTCTGTTTCCTTTGAGTGACCTCGAAGCCGGGCTTTTTTGTTCGTCATTCCCGCGAACGCGGGAATCCATCGTGTTTCTGGCGTCAGATCAAGATGGATCCCCGCTTGCGCGGGGATGACGTTCGGCGGCTTCGGGGTTTCCGGTGATGGAGTGGGTCGGTCGCAACGCCTATCAGTTACGCAGCGGCTTGCCGGTGCTCATCGTGTGAGCGATGCGCGCCTGGGTTTTCTCGGTCTTCGCCAGCGCCACGAAGTGCTTGCGCTCCAATGCCAGCAGCCAGGCCTCGTCCACCTGCGAGCCGCGCTCGATCGCGCCACCGCACAGGCAGTCGGCGATGCGGCCGGCAATGTCGATGTCGTGCGGCGAGGCGAAGTAGCCCTCCTGCAGGTTGGCCAGCGAGGCCTTGAAGGTGGCGGTGCCGACATCGCCGGCCACCGGCACGGCGCGCGCAGGCAGCGGCGGGCGGTAGCCGCTCTCGGCCATCGCGGCGGCAACCTTCTTGGCGATGTAGAGCAGCTCGTAGCTGTTGAACACCATCACATCGTCCTGCCGCAGCAGGCCCATCGCCTTCGCTTCCAGCGCGCTGGCCGAAACCTTGGCCATGGCGACCGTCTCGAACACCTTCTTCAGCTCTTCGAACGGGTCGGCCGGGTTGGCCTTGGCCGCGCGCACCGCCAGCTCGTGCAGGCCACCGCCGGCCGGCAGCAGGCCCACGCCCGCCTCGACCAGGCCGATGTAGCTTTCCAGCGCGGCGACCGTACGGGCCGAGTGCATCTGGAACTCGCAGCCACCGCCGAACGCCATGCCGCGCACGGCCGATACCACAGGCACCAGCGAATACTTGATCGCCATGCTGGTGGCTTGGAAGTTGGCGACCATCTTCTCGAAGTCGTCGAACTTGCCCGCCTGCAGCAAACCGAGCGCGCCCTTGAGATCGGCGCCGGCGGAGAACGGCTCGCCGGTCTGCCAGATCACCACGGCCTTGAGCTTCTCTTCGGCCAGCTTGATCGCGTGCTGCACGCCATCGAGCACGAAATCGTTGACCGTGTTCATCTTGGTCTTGAACGAAATGATGCCGACGCCGTCGTCGCCCAGCGTCCACAGGCGGACGCCCTCGTTCTCCCACACCGTGGTGCCCTGGTCGAACTTCTCGCCCAGGATCGGATCGGGGAACAGCTGACGCGCGTAGACCGGGTGGCTCGAGCGCGGCTTGTACTGACCGGCGCTGGCCGACCACGAGCCGTTCTTGCCGTGCACGCCGGCGCGACCGTCGGTGACCCAGGAGGGCAGGGGCGCGCTGCTCATGGCCTTGCCGGCGGCGATGTCCTCGGCGATCCAGCCGGCCACCTGCTGCCAGCCGGCAGCCTGCCAGGTCTCGAACGGACCGAGCTTCCAGCCGTAGCCCCAGCGGATCGCGAAGTCGACATCACGCGCGGTGTCGGCGATGTCGGCCAGGTGGTAGGCGGTGTAATGGAACAGGTCGCGGAAGATCGCCCACAGGAACTGCGCTTGCGGGTCGCTGGAGGCGCGCAGCTTGCCGAACTTCTCCGCCGGATCCTTGATCGCGAGGATCGCGGCGACCTCGTCGGAAGCCTTCTGTTCGGACGGGCGATAGTCCTGCTTGGCCACGTCCAGCACCACGATGTCCTTGCCGGCCTTGCGGTAGAAGCCGGCGCCGGTCTTCTGCCCGAGCGCGCCCTTGTCGATCAGGCCCTTGAGCCATACCGGCGCCTGGAAGTACTGATGCCAGGGGTCATCCGGCAGCGTGTCGGCCATGGTCTTGATGACATGCGCCATGGTGTCCAGGCCTACCACGTCGGCGGTGCGGTAGGTGGCGCTCTTCGGGCGGCCCAGTGCCGGGCCGGTCAGTGCGTCCACCGTGTCGAAGCCGAGCTTGAACTGCTCGGTGTGATACATCGTCGAGAGAATCGAGAACACGCCGATCCGGTTGCCGATGAAGTTCGGCGTGTCCTTGGCGATTACCACTCCCTTGCCGACGGTGGTAGTGAGGAACGCCTCCAGCCCTTCGACCACGGCGGCGTCGGTGAGGCGGGTGGGGATCACTTCCACCAGGTGCATGTAACGCGGCGGGTTGAAGAAATGCACGCCGGTGAAGCGGTGGCGCATCCCCTCCGGCAGCGCCTCGGCCAGGCCGTTGATCGACAGGCCCGAGGTGTTGGAGGCCAGCACGGCGGTGGCAGAAACGTGCGGGGCGATCTTCTTGTAAAGATCGAGCTTCCAGTCCATCCGCTCGGCGATCGCCTCGATCACCAGATCGACGTCTTTCAGGTGATCCAGATGCTCGTCGTAGTTGGCCGGGATGATCGCCGCGGCGAGGTTCTTGTCGGCCAGCGGGGCAGGCGAGAGCTTCTTCAGGTTCTCGATCGCCTTGAGCGCGATGCCGCTCTTGGGACCTTCCTTCGCGGGCAGGTCGAACAGCACGGTCTCGACGCCGGCGTTGGTGAGGTGCGCGGCGATCTGCGCGCCCATCACGCCGGCGCCCAGCACCGCGGCCTTGCGGATGCGCAGCGCGGATGAGGTGGTTGGTGCAGCGGTCATTGGCTTCTCCATAAGGTCGAACTCGAAAGATCGGACTCGGCAAAAAAGGGACAACAAACACGACCCGATCGCCGTGGCGATCCGGTGACAGTCTTCTAGGGGTGGCTCAGGCCGGCGGCGGCGAAGCGGATCAGGTGGGCGGCGGTCTGCTCGCGGTGCTGCTGCTCGCTGACGTTGTCCTTGCGCTGGATCATGCCGAAGCCGGACATCGCGTGGGTGAGGGCGCCGGTGACCAGATCGATGCGCCAGTACAGCTCGGCCTTTTCCAGATGCGGCAACAGTCGCGCGAACTCGGCGGTGAACTGGCGCATGACGTGGCCGTAGTTCTCCGACAGGAACTGGCGCAGCGTGTCGTCGTGCTCGGCAAAGGCGCGCGCCAGCACGCGCATGAACAGCGAGCCGTTACCCTCGTGGGACAATTCCAGCGCCGGGCGGATATAGGCGGCGAGCACATCTTCGAGCGTGGTGCCGGGTCGACCCGCGATCTTGTCCAGCTCGGCCAGGCGATGCTGGTTCAGTGCATCCAGGCGACGCTTGAATACCTGCTCGACCAGTTTTTCCTTGGAGCCGAAGTGATAGTTCACTGCTGCCAGATTGACCCCGGCCGACGCGGTGAGCTGGCGCAACGACGCACCGTCGAAGCCGCGCTGGGCGAACAACGCTTCGGCGGCGGCGAGGATGCGTTCCTTGGTCGAGGTCGGGTTGTTCAAGGCAAGGGCCACCGCCCGGGGCAGGAATCAAACGATCGTTTGAGCATACGCGCGCGGCTTCGCAGCAGTCAAACGAACGTTTGGGACGGCCGGCAGGCCGGTTGCGATTGAGCTAGAATCTGTCAAACTTTCGTGAGCTAAATCCGCATTCCGTGTCGGATTTGGCGCTTTTTGCCGGTTCGTTCGGCCATAAAACCTTTTCCCATTTCCCCGTATCCCGGAGCAGACCCGTATGGCGCTGGAGCGCACCCTTTCCATCATCAAGCCCGACGCCGTCGCCAAGAATGTTGTCGGCGAGATCTACGCCCGCTTCGAGAAGGCCGGCCTGAAGATCGTGGCTGCCAAGATGAAGCACCTGTCGCGCAAGGAAGCCGAAGGCTTCTACGCCGTGCACAAGGAGCGCCCGTTCTTCAACGCGCTGGTCGAGTTCATGATCTCCGGTCCGGTGATGATCAGCGTGCTGCAGGGCGAGAACGCCGTGCTGGCGCATCGTGACCTGATGGGCGCGACCAATCCGAAGGAAGCCAAGCCGGGCACGATCCGCGCCGATTTCGCCGAGTCGATCGACGCGAACGCCGTGCACGGTTCCGATGCGACCGAGACCGCCAAGGTCGAGATCGCGTACTTCTTCGCCGAGACGGAAGTCTTTCCGCGCTGAGGCATGCCGTGAACCAGGTGGTGCAACTTCCCTCCGATCCGACCGCCGCTGGCGGCAAGGTCAACCTGCTCGACTTCGATCGCCAGGGTCTGCGTGATTTCTTCACGCAGATCGGCGAGAAGCCGTATCGCGCCGAGCAGGTGATGAAGTGGATCTACCATCACCTGGAAGACGACTTCGGCAAGATGACCGATGTGGGCAAGGCGCTGCGCGCCAAGCTCGAGGCCACCTGCTACGTCGGTCCGCCGAAGACGTTGTTCGACAAGGCCGCCGCCGATGGCACCCACAAGTGGCTGCTCGGCATGGATGGCGGCAACGCCATCGAGGCGGTGTACATCCCCGAGCCGACCCGCGGCACGCTGTGCGTGTCCTCGCAGGTCGGCTGCGGGCTCAATTGCCAGTTCTGCTCGACTGCGACGCAGGGCTTCAACCGCAACCTGTCCACGGCCGAGGTGATCGGCCAGATGTGGGTGGCGGCGAAATACCTCGGCAACATCACCCACCAGAACCGCCGCATCACCAACGTGGTGATGATGGGCATGGGCGAGCCACTGCTGAATTTCGACAACGTCACCAAGGCGATGAGCCTGATGCGCGACGACCTGGGCTTCGGCCTGGCGTCCAAGCGCGTGACGCTGTCCACCGCCGGCCTGGTGCCGATGATCGACAAGCTGTCGGACACCATCGACGTGTCGCTGGCCGTCTCGCTGCACGCGGCCAACGACGAGTTGCGCACCGAGCTGGTGCCGCTCAACAAGCGCTACCCGCTGGCCGAGCTCGAAGCGGCTTGCCAGCGCTGGATCGCGCGCAAGCCGCGCACCTCGATTACCTTCGAGTACACCCTGATGAAGGGTGTCAACGATCAGCCCGAGCACGCGCGGCAGCTGATCAAGTTCATGCGTCGGTTGCCGACGTGCAAAGTGAACCTGATTCCGTTCAATCCGTTTCCTGGAACACGTTTCGAACGTTCGGATGCCGATACGATCCGGGCTTTCCAGACGCAGTTGCTCAATGCCGGCATTCTCACGATGCTTCGTCGCACCCGCGGCGACGATATCGATGCCGCCTGCGGTCAGCTGAAGGGACAGGTGCTGGATCGCACGCGCCGTCAGGCTGAATTCCAAAAACGTCTGGATCAGGGGGCTGTCCATGCGGGTTGATCGTTGGGGAGGACTGGTGCTGTGCGCACTGCTCGCCGGGTGCGTCAGTACCGGCGGCAGCCAGTCGGGGGGCGAGGGCAGTTCGGGTGACCGCCTGCCGCGTACCAGTAAAGCGCAACAGGCCGAGGACGCAGCGCGCATCCACACCGAACTGGGACAGCACTATCTGGAAGGCGGCGACCTCCAGACGGCGATGGAAAAATTGACCAAAGCGCTGCAGTTCGATGACGACTACGCGCCTGCTCACACCGTGATCGCCGTGGTCTACGAGCGCATCAACGACCTTCCCAATGCCGAGCTGCACTACCGTCGTGCGGTGGCGCTGGAGCCCGCCAAGGGCGGCCCGAACAACAACCTCGGTGCCTTTCTATGCCGTACCGGAAAGCCTCAGGAAGCAGAGACCTATTTCCGCAAAGCCGTGGCCGACCCGTTCTACAAAACACCTGACGTAGCGCTTACCAATGCAGGCGTATGCCAGCTCAAGAGCAGCAGTGTGGTCGCCGCACAGCAAGATTTCCGCGACGCTCTGAAGAAGAACCCGAACAACAGCGAGGCGCTTTTCCAGCTTGCCAAGCTGCTTTTCGACAGCGGCGACGCTTTCCGCGCTCGTGCCTTCCTGCAGCGTTTCGATGCGCTCGGTCAGCCATCGCCCGATGCCTATCGGCTCGGCTACCTGATTGAATCCCGTCTGGGCAATACGGATGCTGCCCAATCGTACCGTCAGCGGTTGCTGAGCCAGTTTCCGGATTCGGACCAGGCCCGCAACATCGACCAATCCGCCCGTCCATGACCCAGCAGACTCCCTTGCACGGCCAGGAACCCCGTGAGCAGGACTTCGTCACGCCTCACGGCCCGATGGATACTCCCGATCAGCGGCAGATCGTTGAACCTAGTTTTGGCAGTCGCCTGCGCGCCGCGCGCGAGGCGAAGGGCCTGGACCTGGAAGCCTGCGGCCATGCGCTGAAGTTGCCGGCACGTGTTTTGCGCCAGCTAGAGGGTGGCCAGTACGACGGCATCGACTACCAGGTCTATCTGGGCAGCTACATCACCAAGTACGGGCGCCATCTGGGGCTCGACGATGCGCTGATCCAGGCTGAGGTGTCGCGCATCCGTCGACAGGATGAGCCGCAACTGGTGGCCACCGGCGGTATCTCGCATTCCCGTTACCTGCTCGAGCGCTACGCCACCGCGGCGACCTATGTGGTGCTGACCGCCGTGATCATCGTGCCGATGATCTGGCTGGGCGTGCGTGGCACTCTCAACCGCGACATCAGTCATTTCGCGCCGCTCGACGCCTCGCCCGTCGCGCAGCAGGAGCTGCCGGCCAGCGCCGCCACGCCTGGTTCGACCGCTGCCGATGCGGTGGCAGTCGCGCCGGCCACCACGCCGACCAGCCACGCCGACAACGACCAGCCCTTGCTCGCATCGATGGTGCCGAACATGAGCGTGGATCCGGTCAAGCCGCCGGCGGTGTCGGTGCCCGCGGTGGACGACGGCGTGGCCGGGCACAGCCTCACGCTCTCGCTGGCCGAGGCCAGCTGGGTCGAAGTGATCGCGGCCGACGGTTCGCGGCTGGAGTACGGCCTGCTCCCCGCGGGCAGTCACAAGACCTACCACAGCGAGCAGCCGCTGGAGATTCGCCTTGGCAACGCCAGCGGCGCGCAGATGAGCGTCGACGGCCAGGTGCTCCCCCTCGACGCCTATCGCCGTGCCAATGTGGCCCATTTTCGCCTCGACCTCGAGGACGGCAAAGTCGTCCCCCGCGGCGCCTGAGTCGGGTGTCGGATCGGGTGCAGCGCCCGCTCCGGTGCGCTGCCGTTCGATGGCGGGTTTCGGTTATGCTCCCTCATTGATCGCGCGCCCCGTGCGCGCGGCGTTCTCGGCACAATCCAGGCACCGGTCCCCCCGCGCGGGCCGGCCGGCCTCTTAACGGTGATGGCATGGCATTTGACGCATACGACGATTACGAACAGAGCGAACGCGTACAGAAGTGGCTGCGCGAGAACGGCGTGTCCATCGTCGTCGGTATTGCCATCGGTCTGATCGGCATCTTCGGCTGGCAGCAGTGGCGTAACCATCAGGCCAGCAATCGCGCGGCCGCCGCCCAGTTGTATCAGCAGGTGCAGTCGGCCGAAGCGGTCGGCAACACCGCCAGCGCCGATCAGCTCACCGATCGCCTGCAGAAGGATTTCAGCAAGTCGACCTATGCGGTCTTCGCCACCAGCGAGCGCGCGCGTCGCCAAGTGCAAGCGAAGGAGCTGGACAAGGCACGTGGCTCGCTGGAATGGGCGCTTGCCCACAGCGAGGATCCGGCCGTGAAGTCGCTGATCCAGTTGCGCCTGGCGCAGGTGCAGTTTGCCCAGGGCAAGAGCGAAGAGGCGCTGTCGACGCTGGGCCAGCTCACCGGCAAGCAGTACGAGGGGCTGCGCGAGGAACTACGCGGCGACGTGCTGGTCAAGCTAGGCCGGGTCGACGACGCGCGCAAGGCGTACCAGTCGGCATTGTCGGCAATGAGCGGAGACGCGCCCCAGCGGTCGTCGCTGCAGCTGAAAATCGATGATCTGGCTACGGCCGGGAAGCAGGGTGCATGAAACCGGTTTTGAAGAAGTGCGTTTGGCTGATCGCGTTGTCCTCGCTGGTAGTCGTCGCTGGCTGCCATAACAAGAAGAAGGACAACATCGAGCCGCCCACGCCGCTCGCCAAGGATTTCAAGGCCACCGCCAAGGTGTCCGAGCTATGGACCGCACGCATCGGCGACGGCGCTGGCGACTCGGGCGTACGCATGCGTCCGACGGTGGTCGATGGCGTGCTCTACGCGGCCAGCACCGACGGCGACGTCGCGGCGTTCGACGCGGCAAGCGGCAAGACGCTCTGGTCGAACAAGTCGCGCACCCACGGCTGGTTCGGCTGGGGCGATAAGAAGCGCAAGGATGCTTTCTACGCGGGTGGTCCGGCGGTGTCGGGCGATCTGCTGGCGATCGGCACGCTCGATGGCCACGTCTACGGCATGTCCTCCAAGGACGGCTCGCCGCGCTGGACTGCGGACCTCAAGTCCGAGGTGATCACGGCGCCGGTGATCGTCGGCGACCTGGTGCTGGTGCGCACCCAGGATGGGCGCGTGTACGGGCTGGACAAAGCCACCGGCGATCGTCGCTGGGTCTACGACCAGGGCAACGTGCCGCTGCTGAGCGTGCGCGGCAATGGTCCGCTCCTGGCGGCCAATGGCGTAGTCTTTTTCGGATCCGACGACGGCAAGCTCGTCGCGCTGCGCCAGGACACCGGCGACAAGCTGTGGGAGCAGCGCCTGGCCAGCGGTGAGGGCCGCACCGACATCGAGCGCCTGAACGACGCCGACGGTGCGGTGGTGCTCGATGGCACCACGCTCTACAGCACCGCCTATCACGGCAGTCTCGAAGCAATCGACGGCCCGAGCGGCCGCCCGCTGTGGAACCGTGAGTTCTCCAGCTTCGGCTCCCCCGACGTGGGGGGCAACGCCGTGTACGCGGTGAACGACGAATCGCAGGTGTGGGCGTTCGACAAGAGCGGCGGCGCCGACCAGTGGAAGAACGACGCCCTCAAGTATCGCTGGCTCACCAGCCCGGCCGTGCAGGGCAACTACGTCGTGGTCGGTGATATCGAGGGTTACGTGCACTGGCTGCAGACCGGCGACGGCGCCCTGGCCGCCCGCGAGCGCCTGTCGAAGAAGGCGATCCGCGCCCAGCCGCTGGTCATCGGTGACACCGTGTACGTCGAAGACATCAAGGGCCACATCGGCGCCTACCGTCTCTCGATGCGTTGATCGGGCGAGGTCCGGCATGACCGGACCTGCCACCAGGCGGCGGCTCGCGCCGGAGCAATCCGGTGCGGCCGCCGCCTCGTTTTTGCCGGCGGCATGGGGCGGATCGAGCGCCCCGGCGGGCTCTTGCCTTACACTGCCGCCTCCTATTTTTCCATGCGCGCAAACCGATTCCGGCGCGGGCTACCCGCCCATAGGGATCCAGGTTCTCCATCATGTTGCCCGTCGTCGCCCTGGTCGGCCGTCCCAACGTCGGTAAATCGACCCTCTTCAATGTGCTCACGCGCAGCCGCGATGCGCTGGTCGCCGACATGCCCGGCGTTACCCGCGACCGCCACTACGGCGTGTGCCGCACCGGCGAGCGGCCGTTCGTGGTGGTCGATACCGGCGGCCTGTCCGGCACCGAGGACGCGCTCGACGTGCTGACCGCGCGCCAGGTGCGCCTGGCGATCGAAGAGGCCCAGGTCATCGTGTTCGTGGTCGATGCGCGCGATGGGCTGCTGCCGCAGGACCACGTGATCCTCGGTGAGCTGCGTCGCAGCGGCAAGCCGATCATCGCTGCCGTCAACAAGACCGACGGGCTGGATATGGATACTGCGATGGCCGAGTTCTCGGCCTTCGGCATCCACGCCACGCTGCCGCTGTCGGCCGCCCACAATCGCGGCACCGATGACCTGATCGCCAGCGTGCTGCCGCTGCTGCCGCCGGAAGAATCCGACGCGGAAGACGAGGGCGAGGCAGGCAGCATTCGCGTCGCCATCGTCGGGCGCCCGAACGCGGGTAAGTCGACCCTGATCAACCGCCTGCTCGGCGAGGACCGGCTGATCGTTTCCGACGTGGCCGGCACCACCCGCGATCCGATCCGCGTGCCGCTGGAACGCGACGGCAAGCGCTACACCCTGATCGACACCGCCGGCGTGCGGCGCAAGGCGCGCGTCGAGGAGGCGGTGGAGAAGTTCAGCGTCATCAAGACCCTACAGTCGATGGCCGCCGCGCAGGTGGTGGTGGTGCTGATCGACGCGCGTGAGAACCTGGCCGATCAGGACCTCACCCTGATCGGTGCGGCAATGGACGAGGGCCGGGCGCTGGTGATCGCCGTCAACAAGTGGGACGGCATGGACGCTTACCAGCGCGAGCAGTGCCAGCGCGCACTGGAGCGCCGTCTGGTGTTCGTCGACTGGGCCAAGACGGTGTTCATCTCGGCCCTGCACGGCTCGGGACTACGCGAGCTGATGCGTGCCGTGGTGCGTGCGCACAGCGCCGCCACGCGCGAACTGGGCTCGTCCGAGCTGACCAAGGCGCTGGAAAAGGCTTACGAGAGCTACCAGCCGCCACTGGTGCGCGGACACGCGCCGAAGCTGCGATTCGCCCATCCGGGCGGCAGCAATCCGCCGACCATTGTGATCCACGGCAGCCGCACCAAGCACATCGCACCGGCCTATCGGCGCTATCTGGAAGGCTTCTTTCGCAAGCGCTTCAAGCTCGAGGGCACGCCGATCCGCATCGATTTCCGCGATGGCGAGAACCCCTACGCCGGCAAGAAGAACGTGCTCACCGAAGCGCAGATGCGCAAGCGCCAGCGCATGATCCGCGAGATGAAGAAGCGCCGCTGAGGCATCACTTCACGGCAACGCAAGATCACCTGGCACGAGGCTGTAGACGGCGGCGTCGGCCGCTCGGTCGCGCGACCAGATCTTGTTGCGGGCGATCGTCTCGAAGCGCGCGCCCGCGCGTTCCGCCGTTCGCCGGCTGGCCACGTTGCCCGGCTCGGCGACGACCTCGACGCGGATCAGTCCCAGTTGCTCGAAACCGAAGCGGGCAACCTGCGCCAGCGCCCGCGGCGCCCAGCCCCTGCCTTGCGCCGACGCGCGCAACCAGTACCCGGCATTTGCGCTGCGGTGCAGGCGGTTGATCTGGCTCAGCCCAGCGCTGCCCTGCAGCCGGCCGTCGGTGTCCAGCACTGCGAAGGCGAACAGTTCGCCCTGTGCCCAGCCTTCGCGGCACGCCTGCATCCGTGCTTGCGCATCGGCCAGGCCGTAGTCGGCATGGCACCACGGCAGCCATGCGGCCAGGCTCGCCATCGATTCGCGTACCGCCTCGTACATCGCCGCGGCGTCCTCGCTGTGCCACGGGCGCAGCGTGATGGCGGCATCGGTCAGTACGGTGGACTCGGGGCAGGGCGGAGCATTCATCGGGTTTGTGCGCTAGACGGGGAGCCGCGATAATGCGCGGCTAAATCGGCAGGGCACAACCATGAGCGCACGCATCCTCGACGGCAAACGCATCGCGCAGGAACTGCTGGAGCGCATCGGCCAGCGCGTGGCGGAGCGCAAGGCGGCCGGCCTGGTCGAGCCCGGGCTGGCGGTGGTGCTGGTCGGGGACGACGCGGCCTCATCGGTCTATGTGCGCAACAAGCGCAAGGCCTGTCACCAGGTGGGTTTTCGCTCGTTCGACTTCGATCTGCCCTCGGCTACCACGCAGGAGGAGCTGTTCGCGCTGATCGACCGGCTCAACGCCGATCCGGCCGTACACGGCATCCTGGTGCAGTCGCCCCTGCCGCCGCATATCGATGAAGAGGCGCTGGTCGACCGCATCGACCCGCTGAAGGACGTGGACGGTTTCCAGGCGGTGAACGTGGGCCGCCTCGCTCTGCGCCGCTTCGGCCTGCGTCCGTGCACGCCCAAGGGCGTGATGACCCTGCTCGGGCACACCGATCGCCCCGTGCGTGGCCAGCATGCGGTGGTGGTCGGCGTATCCAATCACGTCGGCCGGCCGCTGGCGCTGGAGCTGCTGATCGCCGGTTGCACCACCACCTGCTGCCATCGCTTCACCCGCGACCTGGAAGGCTTCGTGCGTCAGGCGGACATCGTCATCGTGGCGGTGGGCAAACCCGGGCTGGTCAAGGGCGAGTGGATCAAGCCTGGGGCCGTGGTGGTCGACGTGGGCATCAACCGGCTGGATGACGGTCGCCTGGTTGGCGACGTGGAGTTCGCCCCGGCTGCCGAGCGCGCCAGCTGGATCACCCCGGTGCCGGGTGGGGTGGGGCCGATGACCGTCGCCACGCTGATGGAAAACACCCTGGAAGCCGCCGAGGCCAGCGGCAAGCGGTGACTGCGGACGTGGTAGGCGGCATCTGACCGCACTGCAACATCTGGCGGGGGACCGGGCGGGCGCGTATAATTCCATCTTTGCCGGGAACCCTTTCCATGCGCATCCTCGCCGAGGCCCTGACCTACGACGACGTTTATCTTGTTCCGGCCCATTCGGTCATCCTGCCGCGCGATGTGGACACATCCACCCGGCTCACCCGCGATCTGCGCCTGAACATCCCCATCGTGTCCGCGGCCATGGACACGGTCACCGAAGCCCGCCTCGCCATCACCATGGCCCAATGCGGCGGCATCGGCATCATCCACAAGAACATGACCGCCGAGCAGCAGGCCGCCGAAGTGCGCCTGGTGAAGAAGTTCGAGGCCGGCGTCATCCGCAACCCCTTCAGCGTCAGCCCGGACACCTCCATCGGCGAGGTACAGCGCCTCACCCGCGCCCACCACATCTCCGGCGTGCCGGTGGTGGAAGGCGAGAAGCTGGTAGGCATCGTCACCAGTCGCGACATGCGCTTCGAGCGCAAGCACGACGACCCGGTACGCAACATCATGACCCGCCAGGACAAGCTGGTCACGGTGAAGGAAGGCGCCAGCCAGGACGAAGTGCTGCAACTGCTGCACAAGCACCGCATCGAGAAGGTGCTGGTGGTCAACGACGACTTCCAGCTACGCGGCCTGATCACCGTCAAGGACATCCAGAAGGCGCGCGACAACCCCAACGCCGCCAAGGACCGCAATGAAGCGCTGCTGGTCGGCGCCGCGGTCGGCGTAGGCGGCGACACCGAACAGCGCGTGGCGATGCTGGTGGATGCCGGAGTGGACGTGATCGTGGTCGATACCGCGCACGGCCATTCGCAAGGTGTGATCGAGCGCGCTGGCTGGGTGAAGAAGCACTACCCGAAGGTGCAGGTGATCGCCGGCAATATCGTTACCGGCGAAGCGGCGCGCGCGTTGCTGCACGCTGGCGTGGATGCGGTGAAGGTGGGCGTGGGCCCGGGTTCCATCTGCACCACCCGCGTGGTCGCCGGTGTGGGCGTGCCGCAGATCACCGCGATCGACTTGGTCGCAACCGCGCTGAAAGATGAGATCCCGCTGATCGCCGACGGCGGCATCCGCTACTCCGGCGACATTCCCAAGGCGCTGGCCGCTGGCGCGTCCAGCGTGATGCTCGGCTCGATGTTCGCCGGCACCGAGGAATCGCCGGGCGAGGTCGAGCTGTTCCAGGGCCGCTCGTACAAGAGCTACCGCGGCATGGGCTCGCTCGGCGCGATGGCGCTGGGCTCGAAGGACCGCTACTTCCAGGAGGAAGCGGATGCCGACAAGCTGGTGCCCGAGGGCATCGAGGGTCGCGTGCCGTACCGCGGCCCGCTGCGCAACATCATCCATCAGCTGATCGGCGGCCTGCGTGCCTCCATGGGCTACCTCGGTGCCGCGACGGTCGAGGACGTGCGCGCCAACGCACAGTTCGTGAAGGTGACCAGCGCCGGCGTCACCGAGGCGCACCCGCACGACATCCAGATCACCAAGGAAGCGCCGAATTACCGGCTGAACTCGTGATGATCTTCTAGCCCTCTCCCCTGGGCGCAGCCCGGGGGAGAGGGTTGGGTGAGGGGGAGGCTTTTCGCCTTGGCCTTTGCCCATCCATAAAGCCAAAGCGCCCCCTCACCCCAACCCTCTCCCCCGGCTTGGCCGGGGGAGAGGGAGCTGCAGGGCTGAGTCGGGGATCGGGAGCAGCAAGCCATGACCGATATCCACAGCGACAAGATCCTCATCCTCGACTTCGGCGCGCAGTACACGCAGCTGATCGCCCGCCGCGTGCGCGAGCTGGGCGTGTACTGCGAGATCTGGGCGTGGGACCACGATCCGGCGGAGATTGCCGCGTTCGCGCCCAAGGGCATCATTCTCTCCGGCGGTCCGGAGTCGACCACCGAGGAAGGTTCGCCCCGGGCGCCGCAGGAAGTGTTCGACTCAGGCCTGCCGATCCTGGGCATCTGTTACGGCATGCAGACCATGGCCGCACAGCTGGGCGGCGCCACCGAAGCGGCCGATGCGCGCGAGTTCGGCCACGCCGAGGTCGACATCACCCTGCAGAGCCGGCTGTTCGCGGGCCTGAGCGACCACACCGACAGCCATCGCCTCGACGTGTGGATGAGCCACGGCGACCACGTCGCCAAGGCGCCGCCGGGCTTTGCCATCACCGGCACCACCGACCGCATCCCGGTCGCGGTGATGGAGAACGAGGACAAGCGCTGGTACGGCGTGCAGTTCCATCCCGAGGTCACCCACACCCGGCAGGGCAGCGCGCTGCTCAAGCGCTTCATCACCGAGATCTGCGGCTGCGCCACGCTGTGGACCGCGGCCAACATCATCGAAGACCAGATCGCCCGCGTGCGCGAGCAGGTGGGCGACGACCACGTGCTGCTGGGCCTCTCCGGCGGTGTGGATTCCTCGGTGGTGGCCGCGCTGCTGCACCGGGCGATCGGCGACCGGCTCACCTGCGTATTCGTCGATACCGGCCTGCTGCGCTGGCAGGAGGGCGACCAGGTGATGGCCATGTTCGCCGCCGAGGCCGAGAAGGGCGGCATGGGCATCAAGGTGATCCGCGTGAACGCGGCCGAGCGCTACTTCGCCGCGCTGGCCGGCGTGAGCGACCCGGAGGCCAAGCGCAAGATCATCGGCGGCCTGTTCGTGGAGATCTTCGACGAGGAGTCGGAGAAGATCATCGCCAGCGGCGGCAACGTGAAGTGGCTGGCGCAGGGCACGATCTACCCCGACGTGATCGAGTCCGCAGGCAGCAAGACCGGCAAGGCTCACGTGATCAAGAGCCACCACAACGTGGGCGGTCTGCCGGCGCACATGAAGCTCAAGCTGGTCGAGCCGCTGCGCGAGCTGTTCAAGGACGAGGTGCGCCGCATCGGCGTCGAACTCGGCCTGCCGCGCGCCATGGTTTACCGCCATCCGTTCCCCGGCCCGGGCCTGGGCGTGCGTATCCTGGGCGAAGTGAAGCCGGAATACGCCGAGCTGCTGGCCCGCGCCGATGCCATCTTCATCGAGGAACTGCGCGCCTGGGACCTGTACGACAAGACCAGCCAGGCCTTCGCCGTGTTCCTGCCGGTGAAATCGGTGGGCGTGGTAGGCGACGCACGCGCCTACGAATGGGTGATCGCGCTGCGCGCCGTGGAGACCATCGACTTCATGACGGCCCACTGGGCGCACCTGCCGTACGAGTTCCTCGGCAAGGTTTCAAACAGAATTATCAATGAGTTGCGCGGCATATCTCGCGTTGTTTATGACATCAGCGGCAAGCCGCCCGCAACCATCGAGTGGGAATGAGTGAAAACAAGGGTTTGTGCGCGTTTCGCTGGATGAGGCGCGCCCGCCCATTTCTCACGAACATTGCCTAAATTACTGATATGTCGGAAGAAGAAGCCTCTGTAGCGTCGCCCGGGTTCAACGAGGACGACGTCGCCCACATGCGGCGCGCCCTGCAGCTGGCCGAGCACGCCCGCGATGCGGAGGACGAGGTGCCGGTGGGGGCGGTGCTGGTGCTCGATGGCGAGATCGTCGGCCTGGGCTGGAACCGCAACATCACGTTGCACGATCCCACCGCCCACGCCGAGATCATGGCGATGCGCGCCGCGGGCGAGAAGCTGGCGAACTACCGGATGCCGGGGGCCACGCTCTACGTGACGCTGGAACCGTGCGCCATGTGCGCGATGGCGCTGGTGCACGCGCGCATCGGGCGGGTGGTTTACGCTGCCACCGATCCCAAGACCGGCGCCGCCGGCAGCGTGTTCGACACGCTCACCGACCCGCGGCACAACCACCGCATCACGGTGCAGGGCGGCCTGTTGGCGGACGAGTCGGCGCAGCTGCTGCGCAATTTCTTTCGCGCCCGGCGCTGATCGGCGCCTCGTTCCCCGGTTTTACCTGGGGCGCCCGAATGTGATCGAATTCACATTATCGCGGGGCCGAAGGCGCGCGAGCCCCTCTTTCGGACGCGGCCGGGACTGCCAATGCGACTTGTCACTTACCTGCACCACGGCATGACTGGCGTCGGCGCACTCGACCTGAACGGCGCGCGGATACGGCCGCTGGATCTATACGATGGCGATCCGGTGCCGGACATGCTCACCGTGATCCGTGAAGGGCTCGATGCGGTCACCCCAAGCGTGATGCGCCCCGCCATTCCGCGGGTGGAAGTGGATTTGCTTGCGCCGATTCCGCGTCCGGCGCGCAACATTTTCTGCGTCGGCAAGAACTACCGGCGCCATGCGGAGGAGTTCGCCCGCAGCGGCTTCGACACCTCCTCGGCCGACGCGGTGCCGGAATACCCCATGGTGTTCACCAAGGTGCCCGAGTCGGTCATCGGCCACGGGGAGACCATCCTGTACCCCGAAGGCACCAGCCAGGCCGTGGATTACGAGGCCGAACTGGCGGTGGTAATCGGTCGGGCCGGTCGCGGCATCCGTCGCGAGCAGGCCATGGCGCACGTGTTCGGCTACACCATCGTCAACGACGTCACCGCGCGCGACTGGCAGCAGCGCCACGGTCAGTGGTTTCTGGGCAAGTCCTTCGACACGTTCTGTCCGATGGGGCCGATACTGGTCACCGCCGACGAGCTCGATCCGTCGGCGCTGGACATCCGCTGCTGGGTCAACGACGAACTGCGTCAGCAGGCCAACACGCGCGACCTGATCTTCGACATCCCCACCTTGATCGCCACGATCTCCGCGGGCATCACCCTGCAGCCCGGCGACATCATCGCCACCGGTACACCCGAAGGCGTCGGCGCCGGCTTCGATCCGCCGCGCTTCCTGCGTCGCGGCAACGAGGTGGCGATCGAGATCCAGGGCATCGGCCGGCTGGTCAACGACGTGTTCTGAGACGGCGTCTTCTGAAGCGGCGTCAGCGGTCGAGCAGGAACGCCATGGCCTCGGCACACGGGGCGTCGATCTTCAGCGTCACCAGTGGATCGGCCCGCGTGACGCCCAGGTTCACCGTCGCCACCGGCTTGCCGGCCTTGGCCGCCGCGGCGACGAAGCGGTAGCCGGAAAACACCATCAGCGAAGAACCGACCACCAGTACCGCGTCCGCGTCCGTCCAGGCGCGGGTGGCCGCTTCCACGCGTTCGCGCGGCACGTTCTCGCCGAAAAACACCACGTCCGGCTTGGCAATGCCGCCGCAGGCCGGGCAGGGCGGCACGTCGAAGCGGCTGAAGTCGTAGCCGTCCAGGTCGGCATCGCCGTCCGGGGCGTCGGCGGCGTCCAGATGCGTCCAGTCCGGGTTGCGCGCCACCAGTTCGCGCTGGAAATCGTGCCGGTCCTGGCGCCAGCCGCAGGTCATGCAGCGCACCTCATCGAGCCGGCCGTGCAGGTCCACCACGCGCTGGCTGCCGGCGCGCTGGTGCAATCGGTCGACGTTCTGGGTGACCAGCAGCTCCACCTGGCCGCGCTGCTCCAGCGCTACCAGGGCCCGGTGCGTGGTGTTCGGCTCGGCGCGGCCGAAGCGCCGCCAGCCGACCAGGCTGCGCGCCCAGTAACGCTGGCGTGTAGCCAGCTCGTACATGAAGGCCTGGTAGGTCACCGGCGGCGTGCGCTTCCACTGGCCAGCGCGGTCGCGGTAGTCGGGAATCCCCGAGTCGGTACTGATGCCCGCGCCGGTGAGCACGAACAGGCGGGGGTGGGCGTCGACGAACGCGCGCAGGCTGGTATCCAGCAGCGCTCCCTGGGGCTGTGCATTCACCGGCTGGCCTCCGCATGCAGTCGCTCGGGGTGGGTGTAGACGTTGTGGCTGCCGGGGCGGGCGAAGCCGACAAGGGTGAGCCCGGCGCTCTTCGCCAACTCGATCGCCAGCGCCGTCGGAGCGGAAATGGCGGCGAGCACGGTCACCCCCGCGCTGGCCGCCTTGGTCACCATTTCATAGCTGGCGCGACTGGTGACCAGCGCGAAACCCGACGCCGGATCGATACCGCCGCGGTGCAGGGCACCGACCAGCTTGTCCAACGCGTTGTGGCGGCCCACGTCCTCGCGCACCAAGGCGATTTCGCCGTCCGCGGTGGCCCATGCGGCAGCATGCACGGCACCGGTGGCGGCGTTCATCGGCTGGCGCTGCTGCAGGTTGGCCAAGGCGCGTTCGAGCCCGGCGTGGGTCAGGCCTACGTCGCCGTGCACCGCGCCGGGCTGGCGCACCGCGGTTTCCAGTTGGCGCGTGCCGCAGATGCCGCAACCGCTGCGCCCGGGCAGCAGGCGCTGACCGTCGGTGTCCAGATGGGCGCCGTGGGCATCGGCTGTCACGGTCATGGCCAGCTCGGTGCCTTCGAGCAGCGAGCGCACTTCCACGTCGAGCAGGTCGGCCGGCGTGCGCACCAACCCCTCGCTGAGCGAAAAGCCCAACGCGAAGTCCTCCAGGTCGCGCGGCGTGGCCATCATCACGGCGAACGAGCGACCGTTGTAGGTCATCGCGATCGGCTGCTCTTCGGCCACCCAGTCGTCGGTCTCCTCCACCCGTCCTTGGCGCCAGCGGGTGATGCGCCGCTGGACGGTGCCGGGCGCGTCGTGGCCGTGCGTGCGCTCGATGGGAGCAGGGGGTTGCTTCATCGCGCCATCATAGCGAGCTCAGGTGACGGCTCGATGCGTGTGCGACAAGCGACGCGCACGGTGCCGGGTAACCGCGCCGCACGCGCCAGCGAATGGCTTGCCACAGGCGTTTGCCGCGTGCTTTTCGACTTTGGCCGCGGTTGTCAAAGCCACCCCCCGGCCCCATGCTCTGGGCGCTGACGCGGCAAGGCGTCGTGGCCGCGCAGATAAGGTTTCCCATGAGCGAGCTCCCCAGCGTCACCGAGGCCGAACGGCAGATTCGTGCACGGCTGCCCGTGTTCGCCAGCGAGCGCGTGTCGCTGGACGCTGCGGCCGGCCGAGTCTTGCGCCAGCGCGTGCTGGCCGAGCGCGACCAGCCGCCGTTCGACCGCGTGATGATGGACGGCATCGCCATCGCGCTGGATCCGTTGCGGCGCAACTTCGTGGTGGCCGGCCGCCAGATGGCCGGCATGGCCGGCCAGGTGCTGACCGATCCGGCCGACTGCATCGAGGTGACCACCGGCGCCATGTTGCCGGCCGGCTGCGACTGCGTCGTGCCGGTGGAGCAGACCGTGCGCGAGGGCGATCAGGTCCGGCTGGTCGACGGCTGGACGCCGACCGCACGGCAGTTCATCCATCCGCGCGGCTCCGATTGCCGCGAGGGCGATGCGCTGCTCGCCCCGGGCGTGCGCCTGCGCGCGCCGGAACTGGCGGTGCTCGCCGCTAATGGTGTTACCCAGGTCGAGGTGGCCGCGGTGCCGAAGATCGCCATCATCGCCACTGGCGACGAACTGGCCGAAGTCGACCAGCAGCCGCTGGCCGACGGGCAGATCCGCCGCTCCAACGATCGCGCGCTGGCCGCCGCGCTGCGCGACCGCGGCTTCGTCGACGTGCAGCTGACCCGCGTGCCCGACGACCTGGCCGCGACCACCGCGCGACTGGCCGAACTGCTCGCCACCTGCCAGGTGCTGGTGCTGTCCGGCGGCGTGTCGGTGGGCCAGCGCGACTTCGTGCCCGAGGCGCTGCGCGCGCTGGGCGTAGACAAGGTGCTGCACCGTATCGCCCAGCGACCGGGCAAGCCGATGTGGTTCGGTATCGGGCCGCAGGGGCAGGTGGTGTTCGCGTTGCCGGGCAATCCGGTTTCGGCGCTGGTGTGCGCTGTGCGCTACCTGCTGCCGGCGCTGGAGCAGGCGATGGGGGTGGCGACGCGGCCGGGCGAGCGCGTGGTGCTTGCCGCGCCGGCCCAGGTCAGCCCGACCTTGACCTGTTTTGTACCCGTGCGGGTGCATCATGACGAGACCGGTCGCGCTTTGGCGACGCCGGTGCCGGCGCCCACCTCGGGTGATTTCTCCGCCTTGCCGCATACCGATGGCGTGGTTGAGCTGGCGCCGTCCGAACACGCCGCACCTGCCGGCACCGTAGCTACCCTCTACCGCTGGTGACATGACCGATCCGCACGACATCACCGAGATTGCCGTCGAGGCGCCGTCGCTGGACGTACCGCCGCTGGATCGCCGCGGCCGTCCGATGCACGACCTGCGCATCTCGGTGATGGACCGCTGCAATTTCCGCTGTCCGTACTGCATGCCGGAGTCCACCTACGGCGAGCACTTCACCTTCCTGCGCAACGACGAGCGGCTGAGCTTCGACGAGATCGAGCGCATCAGCCGCCTCGCCGCCTCGCTCGGCGTGAGCAAGCTGCGCCTCACCGGCGGCGAGCCCTTGCTGCGGCCCAAGCTGGCCGAGCTGGTGGCACGGCTGCGGCGCATCCCGGGCATTACCGACCTGGCGATGACCACCAACGGCGTGCTGCTGGCGCGCCATGCGCAGGATCTGCGCGACGCCGGGCTGGATCGCGTCACCGTGAGCCTGGACACCCTCGACCCCGCGCTGTTCCACCGCATGAGCGGCGGCCGCGGCGCGCTGGACGACGTGCTTGGCGGTATCGAGGCGGCGCAGGCGGTCGGCTTCCCGCAGGGCGTCAAGCTCAACACGGTCGTGCAGCGCGGGGTGAACGAACACAGCGTGCTCGATCTCATCGAGCGCTTCCGCAGCACCGGCATCATTCCGCGGCTGATCGAATACATGGACGTGGGCAACCGCAACGACTGGAACCGCGAGGCGGTGGTGCCCTCGGCCGAACTGATCGCCGCCATCCACGCGCGCTGGCCGCTGGACCCGCTGCCGCCCAAGTACGAAGGCGAGGTGGCCACACGCTTCCGCTTCCGCGACGGGCAGGGCGAGATCGGCGTGATCTCTTCGGTGAGCCAGCCGTTCTGCGGCGACTGCTCGCGCGCCCGGCTGTCCTCCGAAGGCACGCTCTACACCTGCCTGTTCGCCGTGCAGGGCACCGATCTGCGCACCGCGCTGCGCGACGGCAGCAGTGACGATGCGGTGCGCGAGCGGCTGCGCCAGGTGTGGCTGAATCGCGCCGACCGCTACAGCGAAGAGCGCGAGGAGCGCCGCCAGCGCTCGCGTCCCAAGATCGAAATGCACTACATCGGCGGCTGAGCCGCCCGACGGAATTTCATGGCCAGTACTCCCACCAAGCTCACCCATCTCGACGACGCCCAGCAGCCGCAGATGGTCGACATCGGCGGCAAGGCCGTCACCCGGCGCACCGCGCAGGCGCAGGCGCGCGTGGTGTTTCCCGCCGAGGTCGCCGCGCAGCTGCACGGCGCCGGCTACGTCACGCCCAAGGGCGCAGTGCTCACCGTGGCCAACCTCGCCGGTGTGATGGGCGCCAAGGCCACCTCGCAGCTCATTCCGCTGTGCCACCCGCTGGCGCTGGACAAGTGCCATATCGACATCGCGATGGAAGGCGTCGAGGCGCGCATCGTCTGCACCGTGTCCTGCGAGGGGCGCACCGGGGTAGAGATGGAAGCGCTCACCGGCGCCAGCGTCGCCGCGCTCACCCTGTACGACATGTGCAAGGCGATGTCGCACGACATCGTCATCGCCGAGGTGCGCCTGCTCGGCAAGACCGGCGGCAAGAGCGACCTCGACTACCGTCAGGCGAGCGCATGAGTACCGCACCGATCTACGGCCTGCTGCTTTCCGGCGGCGCCAGCCAGCGCATGCAGCGCGACAAGGCGCAGCTCAGCTACGCCGGCGAGCCTCAGCTGCTGCGCGCATGGCGCGTGCTGTCGGCGGTCACTGAGCTTGCGTTTGTCTCGGTGCGCGACACGCAGCGCGACGACCCGCTGCGCGCGCAACTGCCGCAGCTGGTCGACACCTACGACGCAGTCGGGCCGGCCGCGGGCATCCTGTCCGCGCAGGACGCTTACCCCGAGGCCGCCTGGCTGGTGATCGCCTGCGACCTGCCGCGACTGGACGAAACCACGCTGCGCGCCCTCATCGCCGCGCGCGATCCGGCCAGGGACGCCACCGTCTTCACCAGCCGTTTCGACGGCCTGCCCGAGCCGTTGTGCGCGCTGTGGGAGCCGTCCAGCCACGCCCGGCTGAAAGCCCGCTATGAGGCGGGCAGCTACTGCCCGCGCAAGGCGCTGATCCAGTCCGACATCGTCCTGCTGCCCGCCCCCGGCGACGCGCTGGACAACATCAACACCCCGGAGGAATTCGCACAGATGCAGCGCCAGCTGGAGTCGCAGCCATGACCCGCGTGAACCTGCAGTACTACGCGCAGCTGCGCGAACAGGCCGGCGCCAGCGTCGAGCAAGTGAGCACCGCCGCCGCCACGTTGCGCGACCTCTACGACGAGCTGCGCGCGCGCCACGGTTTCACGCTGCCCGTCGACGCGCTCAAGGTGGCGGTCAACACCCAGTTTAGCGACTGGAACCGCGCGCTCGCCGACGGCGACACCGTTGTCTTCATCCCACCGGTGGCCGGCGGATGATGCGCTTCGACCTCACCGCGGCTCCGGCCGATCTCGCGAAGCTGCGCGAGGAACTCCAGCATCCCGGCAGCGGCGGCTTTTGCGCGTTCGAGGGCTGGGTGCGCAACAACAACGAAGGCCGCGAAGTGAGCGGCCTGGAGTACGAGGCCTACACCGAGCTGGCCATCGCCGAGGGCGAGCGCATCCTGGCCGAGGCGGCCGAGCGCTACGGCGTGCTGGCGGCCAGCGCGGTGCATCGTGTGGGTGATCTGAAGATCGGCGACCTCGCCGTGTGGATCGGCGCCTCCGCTCCGCACCGCGACGAGGCGTTCCGCGCCTGCCGTTACATCATCGACGAGATCAAGCACCGCCTGCCGATCTGGAAGAAAGAGCACTACCTGGAAGGCGACACCGCCTGGGTCGCCTGCTCGCACACCGAGCGCGCGCACGAGATGGAGGCGCCGCATGTGCACGGCCATCATCACGGCCATGGGCACACGCACGAGCATCACCACGCGACCGCCGCCGTCGATTTCACCCCCGACTACTCACGCCAGACTCGTCTGCGCGATGTCGGCGTATCGGGCCAGGCCAAGCTCGCCAGGGCCCGCGTGCTGGTGATCGGCGCCGGCGGGCTGGGCGTGCCGGTGATCAGCTACCTTGCCGGTGCCGGCGTGGGCACGCTGGGCATCGTCGACCATGACGTGCTCGACGCCAGCAACCTGCATCGACAGGTGATGTACGACGCGCGCGACGTGGGTCAACGCAAGGTCGATCTGGCCGCGCGCCGCGTTGCCGCGCTCAACCCCACGGTGCAGGTGCAGAGGTACGCCGAGCCGCTGACCGCGCAGACCGCGCTCGATGTGTTCGCGCAGTACGACCTGGTGGTCGAGTGCACCGACGACCTGGCCAGCCGCTACCTCGCCAATGACGCCGCCGTGCTCACCGGCACGCCGCTGGTGCTGGCCAGCGTGTACCAGTACGAGGGCCAGTTGCAGGTGGTGACCGCCGTGCCGGGCGAACCGTGTCTGCGCTGCCTGTGGCCGCAGCCGCCCGCGGCCGGTCTCGCCGGCAGCTGCGTGGAATCGGGCGTGCTCGGCCCGGTGCCTGGCGTGCTCGGCACCATGCAGGCAATGGAGGCATTGAAGCTGCTGCTCGGCCTGCCGCGACCGACCGATCACGCGCTGCAGCTGGTGAACCTGCTCGACGGCACCAGCCAGCGCCTGCCGATCGACGCAGCGCAAGGCTGCGCGCTACACGGAGGCTGCGTAGTCGTGGCCCGCCAGGCAATGGAGCAGGCGCAGGCTGAGGGCGAGATCGAGATCGAGCGGCACTTCCGCCACCTGGACGAGGCGATCGCCGCGGGCTACGCGGTGGTCGACGTGCGCGAGCCCGTCGAGATCGACGTCGCCCCGCTGCACGTCACCTCGCTGCGCATTCCCTCCGGCCAGATCGCCGCCTGTTCACTGGCTGGCATCGACCGCCACGTGCTGCTGGTATGCGCCAGCGGCAAGCGCAGTGCGCAGGCGGCGCGCACGCTGCGCCAACGCGGTGTCGACGCCTGGTCGCTGGCCGGCGGCGTGGCGGTGCTCGAGCGGCCGGCGTCCTCCTGATGCCGCGGCGGGCGCCTCGCCGATGATCCGCTACCACGACGCCATCGCCCGGCTGCTCGGCGTGGTTTCGCCGCTGCCGGCCGAACGCTACGCCGCGATCGACGCACTGGGACGCGTGCTTGCCGCGCCGGTGCGCAGCCCAGTCGCGCTGCCGTCGTTCGATCATGCCGCCATGGACGGTTACGCGCTGGCCGCCCCCGAACCGCTGGAAGCCGGCAGCGAACACACCGTGCACGGCTCGCAGGCCGCGGGCGATGCAGCGCGCAGCGCCCACGGCGACGCCTGGGAAATCATGACCGGCGCGCGCCTGCCCGACGGGCTGGATGCCGTGGTCGCGGTCGAGCGCACCGAATTGCTGGCATCTGCGGCAGACGGCTCGCCCACGCGCATCCGTCTGCGCGATGAGCTCAGCGAAGGCCAGAACGTGCGCCGCGCCGGCGTCGACGTGGCGCGCGATGCCGTGGTGCTCGATGCGGGCGTTCGGCTTGGCCCCGCGCAGCTCATGCTGCTCGCGGCTGCCGGCGTGGCCGAGGTGACCGTCGTGCGGCGTCCGCGCGTCGCGGTGATCGGCACCGGCAAGGAGCTCGTTTCCGATCCACGCCAGCGCCTGGTGGAAGGGCAGATCTACAGCTCGAACGCGCCGTATCTCGGTGCTGCACTCACCGTCGCCGGCGCCCAGGTTCTTTCATGCGAGGTGGTGGACGACACCGCCGTGACCTACGCCGACGCGGTGCGCCGTGCGCAGGCTGCTGGCGCCGATCTGGTGGTGAGCACCGGCGCCGTGTCGATGGGCCGCTACGACTTTGTACCCGACGCGTTGCGCCAGCTCGGCGCCCACGAACTGTTCCACAAGGTCGCGATGCGCCCCGGCAAGCCACTGTTCGCCGCCAGCTTGCCCGGCGGTCCGCTGGTGATGGCGCTGCCCGGCACGCCGATGGCGGTCGCCGCGGGGATGCGCTTCTTCGTCGCGCCGGTGCAGCGGGCGATGCAGGGGCAGGGCGCGGAGCCCACGCTGCACGCGGTGCTCGATACCCCGCAGCAGCCCAAGGCTGGCTTGCGCCATTTCCTGCGCGCCACGTTCGCACTGGATGCCGAAGGTCGCCTGCATGCCCAGGTCGTGCCGCAGCAGCAACCGTTCCGCATCCTGCCGTTCGCGCAGTCCGATGGCTGGGTGGTGCTCGATGAAAATGCCGGCGATTGCACGCCCGGTCGCCTGGTCGAAGTCACCAGCCTCGATGCGGGCACGGGGTTGGCGCTGCGCGCAAGGCCTGAATCCACGGAGACGCTATCGTGAAATTGCAGTTCGATCGTCAGCAGCTGCGTGTGCGCATCGATGAAGACGAACTGGCCACGCTGCTCAGCGGCGGCGAAGTGACCACGGCCACGCAGGCGGGCGAAGCATTCATGCTGCGCTGCACGCTGCAGCTCCACGCGCACGAAGCGGCGCGCCTCGATGGCCCCGCCACGCAATGCCACCTGCACCTGCCGGAGGCCGCCGTGCGTGATCTGGCCAGCCGCCTTCCCACCCGCGACGGCCTGCAGTTTTCCATACCCGGCCACGAGCAAACCGAGCCCCTGCACCTGCTGTTCGACGTCGACGTCCGCGACAGCGCCCGCCGCCTCAAAGCCGCCCGCCACAACCCGTAGGAGCCCGCTCGCGGGCGATGCTTGTCGCTCTGAATCCACATCAAAGCTCAAGAGCATCGCCCGCAAGCGGGCTCCTACAACGGCGGGGGTATTGGCCGTGCTCGATCCCCACCAG
>NZ_JBQCCF010000055.1:0-62137 GCF_051962475.1 Dyella sp. | reverse complement strand
CGGGTTGGTGCGCACAGGGTGGGAGACCGCCTGGCGGCAGGGCAGATGATGCGTCGCGCATGGGGTGCGCTCCTACGGGATCGACCGGGCGCCAGCGCACCTCCACTGGATACGCGCGCCCTTCCACCGACACCACTGGCGCGTCGTCGAAATGCTCGGCGAAGCGGGCCGTGTCGATCGTCGCCGAGGTGACGATGATCTTCAGCTCCGGCCGCTTGATCGCCAGCCGCTTGAGGTAGCCGAGCAGGAAATCGATGTTGAGGCTGCGCTCGTGCGCTTCGTCGATGATCAGCGTGTCGTAGTTCGACAGCCACGGATCGCCCTGCGTCTCGGCCAGCAGGATGCCGTCGGTCATGAACTTCACCAGCGTGCGGTCGGAGACCTTGTCGGTGAAGCGCACCTGGAAGCCGACCTGGTCGCCGATGCTGGTGCCCAGCTCCTCGGCCACGCGGTTGGCGACCGAGCGCGCCGCCAGGCGGCGCGGCTGGGTGCAGCCGATCATGCCGGCTTCGCCGCGACCGGCGGCCAGGCACAGCTTGGGCAACTGGGTGGTCTTGCCCGAGCCGGTCTCGCCGGCGATCACCACCACCTGGTGCTTGCGGATCAGTTCGACGATCTCGTCGGCGCGCCCGGTGATCGGCAGCGATTCGTCGAGCGTCACCGCCGGCTTGGCGGCGACGCGCGCCTGCCGCTTGGCAGCGGAAGCCTCGATCGCCGCGGCCAGCGCATCGAGCTTGGCTGCATCCGGCTGGCGCGACAGCCCGCGCCAACGTCCCAGCAGGCGGCCGAAGTCGCGACTGGATACGCCATCGAGGGCGCTGCGCAGGTCGCGCAGGCGGGCATCGGGCGAGGAGGAGGCGTGGGCGGCGGGATCGTTCATGGGACCGCACATGATAGCGGCTGGCTATGGCCGGCATCGGCAGGATTCATTTCCCCGTGTCATGCGGCGCGACTATGCTGATCTTCCTGACGATTTCCCTCGCACCCGTTCGATCACAAGGAGCACCCAATGGCCATGAACATCGGTATTGCCAAGAAGGATCGTGAAGCGGTCGCCAAGCAACTGTCCAAGCTGCTGGCCGACACCTACTCGCTGTACCTGAAGACCCACAGCTTCCACTGGAACGTCACCGGCCCGCAGTTCAACTCGCTGCACGCGATGTTCGAGACCCAGTACAACGAGCTGTGGCTGGCCGCCGACGAGATCGCCGAGCGCATCCGTACGCTGGACGTGTTCGCGCCCGGCTCCTACAGCCAGTTCGGCAAGCTCAGCACGGTCAAGGAAGAGGCCGGCGTACCGGACTGGAAAGACATGGTGAGTCAGCTGGTGGAAGGCCACGAGATCGTGGCGCACACCGCCCGCGAGACTATCAAGGCGGCCGACAAGGCCGGCGACGAGGGCACCGCCGACATGGTCACCGGCCGCCTGAAGGAGCACGAGAAGACCGCCTGGATGCTGCGCTCGTTGCTCAAGTAAGCGCCCGCAACGCCCGAAACGAAGCGCAGCTCCGGCTGCGCTTTTTCATGTCCCGGTCGTGCCCAGCACGGCATCACCGGCGCACGCCGCCATCGGACAGACAACTCGTCAACCGCACCGGCAAGCCGTCGGTAATGTGGCGTTTATTGGCCCTGCGACGCGGTTTCGGTAAGCTCCGCAGGCTTTCCGGCCTCATTGTGGAGGCTTTCGGGGATTCTCTTTGAGCGCCACGCCAGCAACGAACGATTCTCGCCATCCCCTGCTGGTTGCCCTCCTGCTTGCCCTGATCGTGGCCGCGATGAACATCGGCCTGTGGTGGTGGGGCAACCAGCCGCACGGCCCGGACCCTTGGCACGGGCCAATCAACGGCTTCTCGGTGTCGGTGTTCCAGCGCTACCAGAACCCGCTCAAGAAGGATTTCCCCTCCGACGCGCAGATCGACAGCGACCTGAAGCTGCTGCGCAAGTACACCGGCCGCATCCGCACCTACTCCACCCAGGAGAACCCGCAGATCTACCGCCTCGCGCGGCAGGACGGGCTGAAGGTGATGGCCGGCGCCAACATCGACACCCGCCTGCGCAACAACGAGCGCGAGATCGACCAGCTGATCGCGCTGGCCAACCGTTACCCGGACACCATCGAGCGGGTGATCGTGGGCAACGAGGTGCTGTTTCGCGGCGACCTGCCGCTGGAGCAGATGATCCGCTACCTCGACCGCGTACGCGCCCACGTGCGCCAGCCGGTGTCGATCGCCGAGCCGGACTACATCTGGATCAAGTATCCGGAGCTGGCCGAGCACGTGGACTTCATCACCATTCACTTGTTTCCGTTCTGGAACGGCATCGGCACCAACGTGGACCCCGACCGCGACGATGCGCTGAACGCAGCGCTCGGCGCCTACGACAACATCCAGCGCATGTACCCGACCAAGCACATCGTGGTTGGCGAGATCGGTTGGCCGTCCAACGGCGACCGCCAGAAGTACGCGCGCCCGTCGGTGTCCAACGAGGCGATCTTCATCCGCCATTGGCTCAACGCGGCCAAGGTGCGCAATATCGACTACTACCTGCTCGAAGCGTTCGACCAGCCGTGGAAGGAGAACCTGGGCGAGGGTCGCACCGGCGCCTACTGGGGCATGTTCAACGCCGACCGGCAGATGAAGTTCCCGTTCACCGGCCCGGTCACCGAAGACACCGCCTGGCCGTCCAAGGCGCTGGCCGCCAGCCTGCTGGCACTGATCCCGATGCTGTGGTTCGGCCGCCGCTTCAGCCGCTTCAAGCTGATGGGCCGGTTCTTCTTCGCCGCGCTGATCCAGCTCGCCTGCGGCCTGATCGTGTGGTCGGCCACGCTGCCGTTCAATTTCTACCTGAGTTGGGTGGACTGGACGATGCTGGTGCTGCTGTTCCCGGCGCAGATCGCGATTCTCGCCATCCTCCTGATCAACGGCTTCGAGTTCACCGAGGTGCTGTGGCAGGAAAAGTGGGTGCGCCACGCCGGCATGCTGCGGCCCGATCCGCCGGAGAAGCAGCCATTCGTGTCGATCCACCTGGCTTGCTACAACGAGCCGCCGGAGATGGTGCAGGTCACGCTCGATTCGCTCGCCGCACTCGACTACGACAACTTCGAAGTGCTGGTGATCGACAACAACACCAAGAACCCGGACGTGTGGAAGCCGGTGCAGGCGTACTGCGAAAAGCTGGGGCCCCGCTTCCGCTTCTTCCACCTCGAGCCGTGGCCCGGCTTCAAGGCCGGCGCGCTGAATTTCGGCCTGAAGGAGACCGACCCGCGCGCCGACGTGGTGGCGGTGATCGACGCCGACTACGAGGTGCGCCACGACTGGCTGTCCAGCCTCACCGGCTACTTCCACGACCCGAAGGTAGCCGTGGTGCAGTGCCCGCAGGCGCACCGCGACTTCGAGCACAACCGCTTCCGCCGCATGACCGCGTGGGAGTTCGACGGCTTCTTCCGCATCGGCATGCACCACCGCAACGAGCGCAACGCGATCATCCAGCACGGCACCATGACCATGGTCCGGCGCAGCGCGCTCGAAGGCACCGGCGGCTGGTCGGAGTGGACCATCTGCGAAGACGCCGAGCTCGGACTGCGCCTGATGCACGCCGGCTACGAGCTGGTCTACGTCGACGAGCTGATGGGCAAAGGCCTCACCCCCGCCGACTTCAAGGCGTACAAGAGCCAGCGCTACCGCTGGGCGTTCGGCGCGATGCAGATCCTCAAGGGCCGCTGGAACTGGATGGTGAAGAAGGGCCCGCTGTCGGCCGGCCAGCGCTTCCACTTCCTCACCGGCTGGTTCAGCTGGTTCGCCGACGCGCTGCACCTGATCTTTACCCTGATGGCGCTGTTCTGGACCGCCGGCATGGTGGCGTTCCCGCAGTACTTCGCCCTGCCGATGCAGCTGTTCCTGATCCCGGTGATCGGCTTCTTCTTCGCCAAGGCGATCTTCGGCATCGTGCTCTACCGCGCTCGCGTGCCGTGCAGCTGGTACGACACGCTGATGGCCTCGCTGGCCAGCATGAGCCTCAGCCACGCGATTGCCCGCGGCATCCTGCACGGGCTCACCCGCGAAAAAACCTCGTTCGTGGTGACCGCCAAGAGCCGCCGGCTGGGCGAGTCCGGCTTTGCCGCCTTCGCGCCGGTACGCGAGGAGCTGCTGATGGCGTTCGCGCTGGTGTGCTGCATCGTCGGCATGGCGCTGTCCTACGGCACGCGCTACGTCGAGGGCACGCTGTGGATGTTCATCCTCGGCGCGCAGTCGATCCCGTATTTCTCGGCGGTGATCGGCGCATGGATCGCGCACAAGGCAGGCGACAAGGCGGGCTGAGAGCCCGAGGCGGGAAGAATGCGGTGGCGGCCGTCGCGTTCATCGGATGCGCACCCTTGCTCCGTTAAGCTGCCACGCCGCATCCAGTCATTCGACAAGGACGTAGCTGCACGACATGCGCCGCCTGTTCCGACGCCTGAGCCTGCTAGCCCTGCTCGCCCTGCTTCCGGCAGCGGCGCAGGCGGGCGTGACGCTGGTGGTCGACGGCGTAAACGACGACCTCAAGGGCGCGGTGACTTCCGCCGTGGAGCTGTCGCAGTACGCCACGCGTGAGGTGAGCGACGCGCAGGTGCGCCGCCTGTACGCCCGCGCTCCCGACCAGGTGCGCGCGGCGCTGCGGCCCTACGGCTATTACGAAGCCTCGGTGGATGGCGACCTGCAGCCGGTCGGCAAGGACTGGCGCGTCACCCTGCACGTGAAGCCGGGCGAACCGGTGAAGATCACCGAGGTGCATGTGAGCCTTGGCGACACCGCCGCGGGGATCGGCCCGATCCGCCGCGCTCAGCGGGCGATCGAGCGGCTCAAGGGGCAGACGCTCAACCACGGGGTCTATGACGCTGCCCGGGACGCCCTGAGCGGCCAGCTCACCGCCCACGGCTTTCTCGGCGCGAAGCTGGTCACGCATCGGGTAGAGGTGACCCGCGCCAGCCATAGCGCCGTGGTTCGTCTGGCCTGGGAGACCGGCCCGCGCTACCGCTTCGGCCAGGTGCAGTTCGAGGGTTCGCAGTTCCGCGAGGGTTTCCTGGATCGCTACGTGCCGTTCAAGCCGGGCGACTACTTCTCGCAGGACCAGCTGCTCGACCTGCAGCAGGCGCTCAACGGCGCGGACTACTTCTCGGTGGTCAACGTGCTGCCCGACGTGGACGACGCCAAGGACGGCACGGTCACCGTCAAGGTGGAACTGGTGCCGGCCAAGCGCACCGTCTACACCGGCGGTCCGTTCATCGGCACCGACACCGGCTTCGGCCTGCGCGGCGGCGTCACCCGGCGCTGGGTCAACGACCGCGGCCATACCTGGAAGAACGAGCTGGTGGTGGCGCAGCGGCTCAAGACGCTGTCCACGCTGTATTCGATTCCCCTGCCCGGCCGCCACCAGCGCAGCCTCAACTTCGGCGCCAACTACCGCGACGCCAACACCGACACCTCGCAGTCGCGCACGCTGGAGCTGGTGGGCAACGAGGCGCGTCTGTGGCACGGCTGGACGCGCACGCTCGGCGCGCACGCGCTGATCGGCACGTTCACCGTGGGCAAGCGCGGCAATGAGCCGGACAACGCGCCGGGCATTGAGCACGGGCGCAGCAAGCTGGTGTTCGCCGAGGCCTCGCTGGCGCGCAAGAAGGGCGACAACCCCACCTTCGTGCGCAAGGGCTGGTCGGTGAGCTTCGCCGCGCGCAGCACCGCCGGCACGCTGCTGTCGGACACCCGCTTCACCCAGTTCACCGCCGACGCCAAATGGATTCGCGCGTTCAAGGGCCGCAACCGGCTGATCCTGCGCGGCAGCGCCGGCATCACCTCCACGGGTGATTTCAGCGCGCTGCCGCCGCAGCTGCGCTTCTTCGCCGGCGGCGACCGCTCGGTGCGCGGCTACGGCTTCCAGTCGATCGGACCGAAGAACAGCTACGGCCGCGTGATCGGCGGGCGCAACCTGCTGGTGGCCAGCACCGAGGTGGAGCACTACTTCACGAAGAACTGGGGCATGGCCGCGTTCGTCGACGCCGGCAACGCGTTCAGCGGCACCGACTACCGGCCCAAGATCGGTGCGGGCCTGGGCGTGCGCTGGTTGTCGCCGGTGGGGATGATCCGCGTCGATCTGGGCAAGCCGGTGCACAACCCGGATCGGCACGGCATCGAACTGCACATCGTGATCGGGCCGGACCTGTGAGGAAGCGCGCATGACCGACGCCGCCACCCCACCCATCCGCGCCCGCCGCCGCTGGCCGCGCGTGCTCGCGCTCGGCGTGCTCACGCTGGTGGCCTTGCTTGGCATCGCCGCGTTCTGGCTGCTGGGCACGAGCGCGGGGCTGCGCTTCGCGCTGGCACGCGCGGCGAGTGCTACCGGCGGCGCGCTGCAGGTGGCACAGGCGGACGGGCGCCTGGTCGGCCCGCTGACGCTGCGCGATGTGCGCTACCGCGACGGCAGCGGCCTCGATGTGCGCGTGGCGCAGGCGCGGCTCGACCTGGCGGTGTGGCCGCTGCTGCGCCGGCAGTTGCACGTGCTCGACCTGCAGATCGACGGCATCAGCGTGATGCTGGCACCACCGTCCCCGGCGACCGCCAGCGACAACCCGCTCAGCCTGCAGCCGCCGCTAGACATCGTGATCGATCGCGCCCGCGTGGGCCGCGTGCGCATCACCCAGCCCGGGAGCGAGCAGCCCGTGTTCGTCGCCGACGGGCTCGACCTGGCCGGGGCCTGGACCCACGCAGGATTGCGCCTGCACCAGCTCGACCTGCGCAGCCCCGACGGCCGCGTGCAACTGGCCGGAGAGCTGGCGCTGGGCAACGGCTACCGCGGGAACGGCGACGGCCGCTTCAGCTGGACCGCCGATGGCGTGACCTACGTCGGCGCGCTGCAGGCCAGCAGCGATGGCCAGCAGGCGCGCCTCGCGCTGACGCTGACCAAGCCGGCCGCGGCCACGCTGAAGCTGTCGCTGACCCCGCGCGGCAGCTATCCGTGGACGGCCACGCTCGACACGCCGCGCTTCGACCCCGCGCCGCTGCTCGGGCCGGGCTCGACGATCACCGCGCTGGCCGCCGCGCTGCAGGCCAGCGGTGATCGGCGCAGCGGCAACGTCGAGGGGCGCGTGGACATCAACGGCTACACCGTGCAGCTCAAGCCGCTGCGGGCGCGCCTCGCCGACAGCCTGGACAACCTGCAGCTGCAACAACTCAGCCTGACCTCGCCGCAGGTACCCGGTCAGCTCGACGCCACTGGCCAGGTGCAGCTGTCCGCCTCGCCGCTCAGCGCGGCCCTGGAGTTGCACTGGAGCAACGTGGCGCTGCCGGCGGACCTGGTCGGCCAGCCGCTCGCCAGCCATGGCCAGCTCAGTGTCAGGGGCAACACCGCGCAGTTCCACGCCGCCGGCGAGCTGACGCTGGGGCCACCCGGTCAGCTGGCGCAGCTCGCCCTGGCGCTGGACGGCACGCCGCAACAGATCGCCCTGCACACCTTGCGCCTGGTGCAACCTAAGGGCCAGCTCGACGCCACCGGCACGCTCACCCTGCAACCGGCGCTGGCCTGGCAGGCGCAGGCGACGGCCCGGCAGTTCGACCCGGGCCAGCTGTTCGCGGGCTGGGACGGCGCCCTCGATGCCGAGCTCACCAGCAGCGGCGCACAGCAGAAGCAGGGCCTGGATGCGACGCTGGACCTGCGCCGTCTCGATGGCAGGTTGCGGCACCGCCCAGTGCGTGGGCGTGGCCGGCTGCATCTGTCGCCGGCCCAGGTGCTCGACGGCACCCTCGACCTCGCCTCCGGCGGCAGCACTGTGCACCTTACGGCAAGGCCGGGCGCTAGCAATGACGCCGAGCTCACCCTGGCGATCGCCTCGCTGGCCGACTGGCTACCCGACGCGGGTGGACGTCTGGACGGCCATCTGGCGATCCGCGGCAAGGCCCCCAGGCTCAGCGTCAATGGTGTCGTGCACGGCCAGCGCCTGGCCTGGCAGCAGCAGAAGCTCGACACGCTGCAGTTGATCGTCGGCATCCCCGACATCAGCGCACCCAGCGGCAAGCTCGACCTGGACGCCCGCGGCCTGTTGGCCTCCGACGGCCTCGCCTTCGACCGCCTGCACCTGCTCGCCGAAGGCAGCCAGGCCACCCATCGACTCACCCTGCAGGCCGACGGGCGCCAGCTGTCGGCCGATCTCGCCCTCGATGGTTCGCTGAAGAACGGCGCGTGGAGCGGCACGCTGGGACGGCTCGACCTCGCCCCGCAGGGCCTGCCACGCTGGCGCCTGCAGCTGCCGGTAGCCCTGAGCTACCGCGACGGCGCGGCGAGCGTCGGCGAGCTGTGCCTCACCGCCGGCGACCCGCTGCTATGCGCCTCCGCCCGACAGGACAAGGCCGGCAACCTCGACGCGAACTATCGGCTGCGCGCCCTGCCGCTGGCGCTGATCCTCAACGCCGCCGGCATGGCCGATCTGCCGCTGCGCGCCGACGGCAGTATCGAGGGCGACGGCCAGCTGCATCGCAGCGCAAACGGCGCGCTCAGCGGCCATGCCGCGATCCGCTCCGACACCGGCACCATCACCTACACCGACCGCGCCGACCGGCCACTGCTGGCCTACCGCCACCTCGCCCTGCAGGCGCAACTGGCACCTGGCGACCAGCGCGCCACGGTACACGCCGAGCTCGATGAGGACGGCCGGCTGGACGGCCAGCTGCATCTGCGTGGCGCGGCGCAAGCGCTGGACGGCGCGCTGGATCTGCACCTGAACCGGCTGGCCCCGGTGGAGCTTTTCACCAGCGAACTGGCCAACGTCAAGGGAGCGCTGACCGGTCACATCGATATCGGCGGCACCCTCGCCCAGCCCGCCCTCACCGGCAACGCCCGCGTCGACGGCTTCGCCGCGGAAGTGCCTTCGGCCGGCCTCAAACTTCGCGACGGACAGGTCACCTTGAGCACCGCCGACGCCCGCACGCTGCAGCTCGACGGCCAGGTGCGCTCCGGCGAAGGCACGCTGGCCCTTCAGGGCCACGCCGGCCTCGGCGAGAACGCCACCGCCGAGCTCACGCTCAAGGGCAGCCGCTTCACGGCCGCGGACATCCCGGCGGCGAAAGTGGTGGTGTCGCCCAATCTGGTGGTCACGCGCGCAGCGCAAGGAGTGGACATCACCGGCCGCGTGGCGATGGACAGCGCCGACGTCGACCTCGCCCGGCTGCCCGGCGCCGGCGCCACCAAGGCCTCGCCCGACGTGGTGGTGGTGGATGAACAAGCGCAGCAGGCGAAGGCGCAGGCCTTGCCGATCAGCGCCACAGTGGCGGTCGATCTGGGGCCGCGCACGCACGTGGTCGGCATGGGCCTGAACGGCAACCTGCGCGGCCAGTTGGTGGTGCGCGAGCGCCCCGGCCGCGCCACCACCGGCCAGGGCCAGGTGGACGTGGCCGGCACCTATCGCGCCTACGGCCAGAACCTCACCATCGAGCAGGGCCAGTTGCTGTTCGCCAGCACGCCGATCGACAACCCGCGCCTGAACATCCGCGCGGTGCGCAAGCTCAACCCCAACGCCACTGTCGACGAAGGCCAGAAGGTCGGGCTGTACGTCGCCGGCACCGCCCAGCGGCCGGTGCTCACGGTGTTCTCGCAGCCGGTGATGGAGCAATCCGACGCGCTGTCCTACCTGATCACCGGCAAGCCGCTGTCGGAAGTGAAGGGTGGCGAGGGCTCGATGGTGAACTCCGCCGCGCAGGCGCTGGGCTCGGCCGGTGGCGACCTGCTGGCCAAGCGCATCGGCTCGCAGCTGGGCGTGGACGATATCGGCGTGTCCAGCAACGAAGCGCTGGGCGGCACGTCCGCGTTCACCGTGGGCAAATACCTCAGCCCACGGCTGTACCTGAGCTACGGCGTCGGCCTGTTCGAACCCGGCCAGGTGATCACCCTGCGCTATCGGCTCAGCAAGCGCTGGAACTTCGAGGCGCAGAACGCCACCGACTTCAGCCGCGCCAGCTTCAACTACCGGCTGGAAAAATAGGCAAGCCCACCCACGGTGCCGCCGAGGGCGCACTGAGCGACTCTTCCCCACCCGGTGCGCGGGCCATTCGTCATGCTGCGGCCGTGCGGGCCGCGGCGTATCGTGGGGAACTTTCCCGTCCCGGAGCCACCCATGACCTCAGCCCGCTGGATTCTCGCCGCCGCCGTGTGCACCGCCCTCGCCGCCTGCGGCCATTCGCAAGCTCCTGCCGACAAGACCCCGGCGCCCGCCAGCACGGCTGCTGCCCCGAACGCGACCGCGGCCGCTATGCCATCGGGCGTGGACAAGGCCGGCATGGACACCTCCAAGCCCGCCGGTGACGGCTTCTTCCAGTACACCAACGGCACCTGGCTGAAGAACACCCCGATTCCCGACGACCGCTCCAGCACCGGTTCCTTCCTCAAGCTTTACGAGAAGGCGCAACAACGTACGGCGGAGCTGATTCAGAAGGCCGGCGAAGGCAATCCGGCGGCCGGCTCGAACGAGCGCAAGATCGCTGACTACTACGCGGCATACATGAACACCGACGCGATCGAGAAGGCCGGCCTCACGCCTCTGCAGCCAGAGCTCTCCGCCATCGAAGGCGTCACCTCGCGCACCGACCTGGCCAAGGTGCTCGGCAGCCGCCTGCGCGCCGACGTCGACCCGATCAATGCCACCAACTTCCACACCGATCACCTGTTCGGCCTGTTCGTCACGCAGGGCCTGGAAGACACCTCGCAGAACCTTGCCTACCTGCTGCAGGGCGGCCTGGCCCTGCCGAGCCGCGACTACTACGTGTCCGACGATGCCGACACCAAGGCCATCCGCGACAAGTACCGCGCCTACGTGGTGTCGCTGCTCAAGCAGGCCGGCGACAAGAACGCCGATGCCGAGGCCGACACCGTCCTTGCGCTGGAAACCAAGATCGCCAGGGCGCAGACCAGCCTGATCGACAGCCAGGACGTGCACAAGGCGAACAACCTCTGGTCGATGGCCGACTTCACGAAGAAGGCGCCGGGGCTGGACTGGTCGACCTATTTCAAGGCCGCCGGCCTCGACGGCACCAAGAACATCGACGTGTGGCAGCCGGATGCCGTCACCGGCCTGGCTAAACTGGTCGGCAGCGAGCCACTGTCGGCATGGAAGACGCTGCTGCGCTTCCACACCATCAACCATTACGCGGGCCTGCTACCCAAGGCCTACGCCGATCTCCAGTTCGGTTTCTACGGCCACGACCTGCAGGGCGTGCCGAAGCAGCGCGCGCGCACCAAGGATGCGATCGACGCCACCGGTAACGACCTCGGCGATGCGGTCGGCCAGATCTACGTGAAGAACTACTTCCCGGCCTCGTCTAGGGCCGAGGTCGAGCAGATGGTGAAGAACATCATCGGCGCCTTCGACCAGCGCATCGACACGCTGGCCTGGATGACTCCGGCAACCAAGGCCAAGGCCAAGGAGAAGATCAAGACGCTGCGCGTGGGCGTGGGTTATCCGGACACCTGGCGTGATTACGGCTCGCTGGAGATCAAGCCGGATGACGCGCTGGGCAACCACATGCGGGCCGAGGCGGCCGAATACGCTCACCAGAAGGCCAAGATCGGCCAGCCGGTGGACCGCGGCGAGTGGTGGATGACCCCGCAGACGGTGAACGCGGTCAACCTCCCGCTGCAGAATGCGCTGAACTTCCCGGCGGCGATCCTCGAGGCACCGTTCTTCGACCCGAAGGCCGATCCGGCCGCCAACTACGGCGCGATAGGCGCGGTGATCGGCCACGAGATCAGCCACAGCTTCGACAACACCGGCGCCGACTTCGACGCACAGGGCAAGCTGTCGAACTGGTGGACGCCGGACGACCTCAAGCACTTCGAGGACGCGGGCCAGAAGCTGGTCAAGCAGTACGACGCCTACGAAATCCTGCCGGGCCTGCACGTCAACGGGCAGCAGACGCTGGGCGAGAACATTGCCGACGTCTCCGGCCTGACCGCCTCGCTGGCCGCCTATCACGCGTCACTGGGTGGCAAGCCGGCGCCGGTGATCGACGGCCTCACCGGTGACCAACGCTTCTTCATCGCGTTCGGGCAGAACTGGCGCTCGAAGATCCGCGATGCCGCTGCACGCGTGCGCGCTGCCACCGATGTGCACGCGCCGGCGCAGTTCCGTGCCGAGACCGCACGCAACCTGGACGACTGGTACCAGGCGTTCGACGTGAAGCCGGGCCAGACGATGTACCTCGACCCGGCCCAGCGCGTGAAGATCTGGTAAGGCGGAGACACGTCTGCCTCGACGAAGGGCCGCGCCAAGGCGCGGCCTTTTGTTTTTGCAGCTTGCCGGACACCCGCGGACCACAAGCGACGACGCCCGTGGCGCCATACGTCCGCCGCCGGCACTATTGCGCGGCCGGGGCACAGACAGGCATCGTCGTGCCGGACAGAGAGGGCGGAATCGGGGTAGATGCGCAATCGAGCATCGTGGGGTTGGGCGCGACGGGGCGTGGCATTACTGCTTCTGTCCTTTGCACCCGCGCACGCGCACGCCGCCGCGACCGCGACGGCATCTATGCCGACGCGCTCACTGGACCTGTTCGATCTGGGTGCGCCCTCGTTCACTACCTTCACCACGCGCGACGGGTTGCCCGACCCGGTAGCTGTCACCGTGCGCACCGATCACCAGGGTATGGTCTGGGCCGGCACGCCGCACGGGCTGGCCTGGTATGACGGACGACTTTGGCACTCGCTGGACGATCCGGCGCTGCACGGCTACGTCAAGCAGCTGTTCGTCGACGACACCGGCACCCTTTGGGCCTGCGGCAACACCTTCGGTCTGGCGCGCTACGACGGGCGGCGCTGGCACGTGCAGGGGCCGAGCGACGGGCTGACTACCACCAACGTCCGTCGCCTGGTCGAGACCCACGGCACGCACGGCAAACGGCTGTGGGCGGTGAGTCCGGATGCTGGCCTGTTCTACCGCTCGCAGGGACGCTGGCACCCCGATCCCGGTAACGAGCAATTGCCGCGTGGCGGCCTGCTCACGCTGGCGCAGACGCACGACCTGTTCGGCCGTGCGCGGCTGTGGCTCGGCTCGGTCAGCGACGGCCTGTGGTATCGCGAGGATGAGGGGCCGTGGCAGCGGCTACGTCTTCCCGGTTTCGACGCCAGCCACGGCCTGGCCTACCTGCTGGCCACCGGCGCAGGAAAGCACGAGGCGTTGTGGGTTTCCATCTTCAACGCGGGTCTGTGGCGGCTGGATGCCTCCGGCGTGCGCCACTGGAGCGTGGCCTCCGGCGAGCTGCCCACCGACATTATCTACGACCTGGTCGATACACCCACCGCCAGCGGCGACGGAGCAGTCTGGGCAGCCTCGCGTAACGGCCTGCTGCGTATCTATCGCGACCGCGTGCAGGTGTTCGACCGACGCTACGGCCTGCCGTCGAATGCGGTGCGCGGCGTCAGCGTGTGGCGCAGTCCCACCGGGGGCGACGTGCTGTGGGCGGCGACCGAAGACGGCGTCGCGCGCACCCTCGTCGACGGCGGCGCGTGGAAAGCGGTGTCGCTGCTTGGGGCGCACCAGACCGGCGTGCTCGCTGTACTGGTGGATCGCGACGCGCAGGGCAACGAGCGGCTGTGGGCCGGCTCCGATGGCGACGGCCTCGGACTCTACCGGCGCGATCGCTGGCGTCATGTCGGCACGCTCGGTGACCAGCCCGGCGACGACACGGTAAGCCTCATCGCGCGCGCGGACAATGCGCTGGGACAGCCGGCGGTATGGCTGGGCACGGGCGAGGGACGACTGCTTCGCACAGACGCAGGCGACCACTTCGAATCGGTGGTCACGCCCTGGCCGCACCAGCCCGGGCAGCGCATCAACGACCTGCTCAGCCGCCGCATCGACGGCCACATCGAGCAATGGTTCGCCACCGATGCCTCCGGGGTGTACCGGCTGCGGGCGGGTGCGTGGACGCCGTTCCGTCCACAGGCGGCGGTGGGCACCTGGTCGGTGGTCAAGCTGGTGGCGCATTCCACTGGCGACGGGCGCGGGTGGCTGTGGGCTACCAGCAACCAGGGGCTGGCTCGCTACGACGGCACGCGGTGGGTGCTGCTCGGCCGCGACATCGGCCTGCCCGGCACCGACCTACTCGGGCTGAGCCTGATCGAGGATGCGCGCGGGCGGCCGATCTTGTGGTTAGGCAGCCGCCGCCACGGTATCGTCCGCGTCGACATCAGCGACCCGATGCACCCGCGCACCCTGCCGGCAGACCTGCCACCGTCGCCGGACCTGACCGCCGATGGCGCGCTGGCCGACGCAGCGGGCCGCATCCACATCTGCACCGACTCCGGCGTGCAGTGGCTCACGCCGGAGGCCGGCCGCTACCGTTCGCAGGTCTTCACGGTGCGCGACGGCATGGTCAACAACGAGTGCAATCCCAACGCGCAGTTCGTCGATGCCCAGGGGCGCTTCTGGACCGGCACGCTGGGCGGGCTGATGGTGCACGATCCGACGCCCCAGCCACCCGACCGCAAGCCCAAACCGCTCAGGCTGGTACGGGTGAAGCTCGATGAGCACGTACTCGACGGCGAGCGCGTGGCAATTCCGCCGGGCCGCCACGAGCTGCGCGTCGACTTCGCGTTGCTGTCCTGGCAGCACGAGGGCGAGTCGCGCTTCCGCACCTGGCTGGAAGGCTTCAGCGACGGGCCCGGTCCATGGACGGCGGACAACTTCCGCGAGATCGGTGCGCTGCCGCACGGCCGCTACGTGCTGCATATCGAGGGGCGCGACTACGCGGGCAACCGCAGCACGCCGATCCTGTTGCCGATCACCGTCGCGCCCTACTGGTGGCAGCGTACGTGGGCGCGGCTGTCCTACGCGGCGATCGCCCTCGGTGGGTTCTACGCGCTGATGCGCTGGCGCACGCTCGCCCTGCGTCGTCGCCAGCACGCGCTGGAACAGCGCATCGATGCGCGCACGGCGGAGTTGAACCACGTCAACCGGCAGCTGCTGGAATTGTCCCGACGCGATGCGCTCACCGGCCTGTTCAACCGTCGCTGGCTGATGGAGTCGCTGCAGCCGCGCACCGACGCCAGTCATCGCGCCGTGCTCGCGTCGCTGATCTTCATCGACGTGGATCACTTCAAGGCCTTCAACGACAGCCTCGGCCATCTCGCCGGTGATCAGGCTCTGCGCGCGGTCGCCGAGACCATCGTGCAGCAGGCGGCCGCCGACGCCATCGTGGCGCGCTACGGCGGCGAGGAATTCGCCTGCCTGGTGTTCAACACCGAGCGCGATGCCACCCTCGCGCTCGCCGAGCGGCTGCGCGCAAGCATCGCGCGTCGCGCCGTGCAAATCCCGGGCAAAGGCATCCGGCATCTCACCATCAGCATCGGCGTTGCCTGTCGCCGGCTCGCCACGGACGACGACGCACAGGCCTTGCTGCACGACGCCGACGAAGCCCAGTACGAAGCCAAGCGCGCCGGTCGCAACTGCGTGCGCGAGGCCGGTTGCGCGACGTGAACGCGACGGGGTCTCCGAGGCGGGATCACCGCCGCAATGCGGATGTCTGGCGCCTTCGACGGATGGGCTGGCGAACGCACGCCTCGTACGGCGTGCCGGCTCAGGCCGGCTTGTGCAGCAGGATCACGCGTCGGCTCGCGCTCTTCATCTGCCAGCCGAAGCGCGCGGCGATCCAGCGCAGGGAAGCCTCTGAGTGGAAGCCGACGTGGGTGGGATCGCGGTGGTAATGCCAACGGGCGAAATCGGTCATAGGCGGGCGCAGCTCGGTCATCAGGCCCACCCAGCCGGCGGGCCGGAGCAGCGTGTCGATGCGTGCGAGGTCACCCAGCGGATCGTGCATGTGCTCGATCACTTCGGTGCAGGTGACGAAGTCGTATTGCGCGTCGAGCCGTGACTCGTCTGGCGCGAAGAACGGGTCGTAGCCGACCGTGGGAAAGCCGGCCGCGGTGAGCATGGCCGCCAGCGCCGGCGCGGCACCGCAGCCGTAGTCCAGGCCGCGGCAACTGGGTGGCAGACGCGCCATCAGGGGCTCGGCAAGCTGCACCAGAAAGCGCCGGTAGCCCGGATCATCCATGCGATTGTCGTGGGTGCCGTAGTACGCGCGCTCGGCGTCAGCATCGAGCCAGGTCGTGGGATCACGGCTGACCAGGTCGCACCTGGGGCAGTGTCGGTAGACTCCGGTGGTCTCGCGCCACGGCGCACCGGTCACCGCCCCGCACAGGGGGCAGGCGACCGGCGCCTCAGCGGATGCCGAGACCATCGATGCCGGTGGCGTCGGCGGCGAAGCCGGCCAGGGTGGCGAAGCGGCGGCCGCGCTCGGCGTAGTCCTTGAACTGGTCGAAGCTCGGTGCGCCGGGTGACATCAGCACCACCCCGCCTTCCGGCGTGACGGCGCGCGCCGCCTCCACCGCCGCGGCCAGGTCCGCTACGCGGATGACCGGACACGTGACCTCCCCCGCGCGCAGCGCCGCTTCGATGCGTGGACCGTTCGCGCCCATGCAGGCGATCGCGCGCGGCGGATGCGTCTGCGCGTACTCCACAAACGGCGCCCAATCGACACCGCGATCGTAGCCGCCGACCAGTACTGCGACCTCGCGGCCTGGCAGACTTTCCAGCGCCGCGACGACCGCCGCTGGCGTGGTGGCGATGGAGTCGTTGATCCAGTCGCGCCCGTCGCACCGGCCCAGCGGCTGCAACCGGTGCGGCAGCGGCCGGAAAGTCGCCAGCGCCGGCGCGGCCGCCAGCGCGTCGTAGCCAAGCAGATCCAGCGCCGCCAGCGCAGCGCTGGCATTGAGCGCGTTGTGCAGGCCCGGCACGCCGAGCTGCTCCACGGGAAAGACTTCCCGCCCGCCGCGGCGGATGAAACCACCGGCGACGTGCCAGCCAGCGGCGTCGCCGAACAGGCGGCGGTCCGAATGGCCGACGGTGTGCGCCAGCAGGTTCGCCTGCTGGCTGTTCACGAGCAGCGTGCGCGCCACGTCGCCGAGGCGCAGCTTGTCCACCACGTATCGCTCGCGCGAGCCGTGCCAGTCCAGGTGCTCCTCGTAGAGGCTGGTGACTACCGCCAGTTCGACCGGGCCGGCCTCACCGGTCTGGAAGCTGGACAGTTCGATCGTCCACAGCTCGGCCGACTGGCCCTGCAGTTCAAGCAGCGGCAGACCGATGTTGCCGGCTAGCGCGGTGCGCACGCCCAGTGAGCGCGCCAGGTGCGCAATGAGCGCCGTGGTGGTGCTCTTGCCCTTGGTGCCCGTGACCGCGACCACGCGGGCGTCGGGATGCTCGCTGAACCACAGCGCGGTGCCAGAGGTGAACAAGGTGCCCTGCGCCTGCGCGGTGGTCACCGCAGGCTTGTAGATCGAGATGCCCGGCGACTTCACCACCACGTCGTAGGCCGACAGCACGACCGCGTCCGGCTCGTGGCCGAAGACCGCGAGCGCCGGATCGAACGCGCGCGCCGCCTCCACTTCCCCCTCGCTGCAGTAAAGCGCCAGCGGCAGGCTCGGCAGCTGCGCGCGGATCGCCGTGATCGCCGCACGACCTTCGCGACCGAAACCCCAGACCGCGACGCGTTGGTTGGCGAGATCAGCGATACGCACGGCCACCCCCTGTAGGAGCCCGCTCGCGGGCGATGCTCCTGGCTTTGATGGTGATCAGGAGCAATAGCATCGCCCGCGAGCGGGCTCCTACAGGGGCAGCGTGGCGCATCAACCGATCGCCGCCAGGGCCGCCTGCAGGCGGGCCGGGACGCGATGCTCGCCGGACGGCACCAGCCAGGGTTCGAGCGCAAGCTGCGAGGCATCGAGTTGCGGCAGGATCTCACTGCGGAAGCGCGCGACCAGCGCATCCTCCGCCCACTCCGGCCGCTGACTCAGCGCGTACATCGCGGCCCGCGCTTCGGCGCCCTCGCCGACGCATTCGAACGGCTTGTGGTCCTGGTACTCGAGCAGCGCGTCGAAGCCGGCGGCTTGCGACTCGTCGTCCAGCAGGTTACGGCCGAAGATGGTGAGCAGCCGCGGCTTGGGGCAAAACGGCGCCAGCGCGAGGAACACGAAGTGGCACTTTGGGCACTGTCCGCACCAGCGGTCGGCCGGTTTGGGGCCGAGGATGCGGAAGTTGCGGTTGCAGCTGGAGAAACTGTCGAAATACGGCGCGAGTTTGGCGAACGCGCGGGTGATCGCCAGCTCAGAATACGGGCGCAGCAGCGAGCAGTAGTCGAGGTCCGCCGCCACATGGCTGCGCAGCCAGTCGGACAGCAGCGTCTCGAAGGCGTAACCCTTGCTCCACTGGTGGTTCACCTGCTGGCCCTCGTACTCCAGCGTGGCCGCCGAGGCCGAGCGTTCGTTGGCGAAGGCGATGGAATCGTGGCCGTAGAGGATGGCCGCCACCGCGAGGATCGCCGAGTTCACCGCGGTGACCGGGATATGGCCGTTCCACGCACCCAGCCGGTTCAGCTCGAACAGGCCCGGCGCCAGCTCGCGCTGGATGTTCAGGGTGGGCAGGCCGGTGCGCTCGGCGCAGGCGGCGATCAGCGGGGAGTTGCCGACCCACACCGCGGTGGCGTCGCCGCCGATCGACTTGATCGCCTCGACCGCCACCAGCGAATCCTTGCCGCCGCCGATCGGCACCAGGGTGCGCTTCGCCAGGCCAAGCGCCGGTGCCACCGGCATAGCGTTTCCGCCGCGCGGAAAATGGATGCGGCCGCGCAGATCCAGCCCGTTGCGGTAGGCGAACTCGGCCAGGCCATGCAGGTACAGCGCCTCGAGCAGGTCGGCGGTGGCGTCGTCCAGCGGACCCTCCGCCACCTCGATCTGCGGCGGCACGCCGGCCTTGTAGTAGCTCACGCCGGCAATCAGGTGCAGCAGCTTCAGCGCCGCGTCGAACGCCGCCTGCCGCGCCGGCAGCAAGGCCGGTGCAGCGGGAAAGCGGATGCGCTCGACCAGCGGCTCGCCGTCGTCGAAAGCGTAGGCCAGCTCGGCCACGCCGTCGGCGTAGCGAGCGTGCAGGAAGCGGAACACCTGGGTCAGGCGCGGTTGGATCGGTTGGGTCACGTAGTTCTCCCTCGCCGGCCGCGGCTCGGCGCAAGCGCAGATTCTAACGGCGCCGCCCCTGCCCTGCCCGTCGTTCCGCGGGCAAGACAGGGGCAGAACGCCGTCAGTCGAGGATCACTTCTTCCGCGTTCTCACGCAGGTTGTACGGCGAGGACATCACCTTGCCGTAGGCGCCGGCCTGGGCGACCAGCACCACGTCGCCCTCCCTGGCCTCGGGCATCCGGCGGTCGGTGCCGAGCACGTCGCCGCTCTCGCAGATCGGGCCGACCACCTGGTACAGCGCGGTGGCCGGTTCGTCGAGCCGGGTGAGGTTCACGATCTCGTGCCAGGCATCGTACAGCGCGGGGCGGATCAGGCTGTTCATGCCGGTGTCCACGCCGAGGTAGCGCAGCATGCCCTTGCCCTTCTGCTGGGTGACTTTCGCCAGCAGCACACCGGCGTCGGCCACCAGGTAGCGACCCGGCTCCATCCACAGCTGGTAGTGCGGATAGGCCGCCTTTACTTCGCGCAGCACCTTGTCCAGCGCGGCGATGTCCAGCCGCGCCTCACCCGGGTGCGAGGGCACGCCGAGGCCGCCGCCGATGTCGAGGAACGCCACGCTGCCGATGCGTTCGGCCAGGCTGGCCAGCTGGGCATACACCTCGCCCCAGTGGCCGGCATCGAGGATGCCCGAGCCCAGGTGCGCGTGCAGACCGCGCACCGTGACGCCATGGCGGTCGGCCAGGCGCAAAAAGGCATCGAGCTGCTCCACCGGCAGGCCGAACTTGCTGCCGCTGCCGCCGGTGCGCACCTTCTCGTGATGGCCCAGGCCGCGACCGAGATCCAGCCGCAGCACAATCTCGCGGCCGCGGAAGGTGTCACCCCAGTGTTCCAGCGGATAGAGCGAATCCAGCGACACGGTGGCCCGCGAGGTCAATGCCCAGGCGTAGTCCTCGTGCGGGGCGAAGTTCGGGGTGAACAGCAGCGGCGCGCTCTCGGGCACCGCCGCCATCACCGCCTTCAGTTCGCCCGGCGAGACGCACTCGAAACCGAAGCCTTCCACGGCGAGCGCCTGGAGGATGGCCGGATGCGTGTTGGCCTTCACCGCGTAGTGCAGGCGGTCCACCGCGGCCAGCGTCTTCAGCTCGCGCGCCTGCGCCCGCACCGTGGGCAGGTGGTAGACGTAGCGCGGGGTGGCCTCAGCGGCGATCGCCAGCAACCGTTCGCGTTCGGCCTCACGCCACCAGGCGGACGCTGCCACCGGGGCTTCGCCGCTGCCGTACAGCGCCTGCCAGCTCGGGCCGAACAGCGCGCTGTCGTCGGTACGCAATGCGCCGGCGGCGATCAGCAGCTCGTGCAGGTGCGGCAGCAGCTCGTCGACCACGCTCTCGTCGACCACGAAAGTCAGGTTGAGGTTGTTCGACGACTGCGAGATCAGGTGCACCCGCAACTGGCCGAACTCGGCCAGCACGCCGGAGAGGGTGTGCAGCATCGAACGCATGCCGCGGCCGACCAGGGTGATCGCCGCGCACGGCGCGATCACCTTGACCCGGCAGACCTTGGCCAGGTCGGCAGCGAGCGCGGCGACCGCGTCGGAATCGAGCAGGTTCTCGGTCGGGTCCAACGACACGGTGACGTTGGTCTCGGCCGAACCGATCAGGTCCACCGACAGGCCGTGCTGCTTGAACTGCGCGAACACGTCGGCAAGGAAGCCGACCTGCTGCCACATGCCGACCGATTCCATCGACACCAGGGTGATGCCCTTGCGCGCGCTGATCGCCTTCACGCTCGGGGCGTGTTCGCGCACCTCCGGGCCGATCACGGTGCCTTCCAGCTCGGGCCGGTTGGTGTCCTTGATCAGCAGCGGCACGCGTGGTTCGCGCAGCGGCGACAGGCAGCGCGGGTGCAATACCTTGGCGCCGGTTGAGGCGATTTCCTGCGCCTCCTCGTAGTCCAGCTTCTGCAGCAGGCGCGCGCCCGGCACCTGGCGCGGGTTGGCGGTGAACATGCCGGCGACGTCGGTCCAGATCTCCACCCGGGCCGCCTTCAGCAGGGCGCCGAAGTACGAGGCCGAGGTGTCCGAGCCGCCGCGACCGAGCAGCACCGTGCGCCGGCGGCTGCCCTCGATGTCGGCCTCGCGGGCGATGAAGCCCTGGGTGATGAACACCTCGCCACGCTCGGCCAGGCGCGCGTTGAGCGACGGATCGGGCCGGGCGTCGACCATCGCCGAGAGCAGCCGGGTGCGCTCGTTCTGGTTGGGCAGGGCGATCGCACTCAGGCACTCGCGCGCGTCGACCCACCCGGTCTGCACGCCACTGTGGCTGAGGAAGGCCGCACCCAGCGCGCTGGACATCAGCTCGCCGTGCGCCTGCACCTGGGCCGACCAAGCCAACTCGCCCAGCTCGGCCGGCCCCTTGTCGGCCAGCTCCGCCAACGTACGCAGCCGCTCGGCCAGCGTCGGCGGCGTCTCCAACTGCATGTGCGCCAGCAGGTCGTAGTGGCGCTGCGCGATCGCATCGGCCGCCGCCACCCGTTTCGCCCGATCACCCTCGCCGCACAGCTGTTTCAGCGCGTCCGTGATGCCGGTCAGCGCGGAGACGACAATGAGCACGCGGGCGCCTTCGCCGCGGCGGCTGGCGACCAGCTCACGGATGTTCTGCCAACGGGGAAGCGTGGCGACGGAGGTGCCGCCGAACTTCATCACGATCCAGGGGGCGTCCGCGGGAAGCGGCGCTTGGGTAGGCGGGGTCACGGGTAGTTGGGCCAGGTGGCGTGGAAGGTTCACCAGTGTTGCGCTGCGGCAATATGATTGCAACTGGTCGATATGTTTGGACGTTTAGACTTCCAAATACCTAGGCAAAGTAGCTTTCTCATGACTCGCAGGCGTCGCTCGGAGTGCCTGCCAGTGACGACACGAGGATATTTTCAGAGCAAGGGCGTTTCGTTCGCCGTCGGCGACCGAGTCACTTTCTCTTGGGTCGCCAAGAGAAAGTGACCAAAGAGAAGGCGACCCTCCACGGCGCTTGCCGGGCTGCGCCCGGCAAGTCCGTGAGCCGCGGCCGGGCTTTTCGACAGGGCTTCGGCAACTGCTCCTGCGTTGCTCTACCTCGGACATCCATGTCCTCGCCTGCCCTGGCGAAAAGGCATCGGCATCCATGCCGATGCCCCTGCGGGCCTGTCGTCCACGGATCACCGCCTCACAAGGGAGGGGAGATCAAAAGCAAGGCAACGGCCAAAGCCAAAGCCAAAGCCAAAGCCAAAGCCAGAGCCAGAGCCAGAGCCAGAGCCAGAGTCACGGCAACGGTGACGGTGACGGTGACGGTGACGGTGACGGTGATGGCGACCGCAGCGGCGATAGCGGCAGCAGCGGCAGCAATAACAGCGGCCGCCGCCTCAGCAACAGCATCTGCACGAACAACAGCGCAAAGGCGATGGTGATCGCGTCAGCGATCGCCGAGCCTGGGCGCGCGGCTTTTGACCTTCCCTCCCCTCTGCAGCGGCGGCCGGGCGGAGGATCAGCCCGAAGGGTGGCCGGCATGGATGCCGGCCAGTTTGGCGTCAGGGCAGGAGGCCCTGTCGACAAACCCCGCAGCCCGGACGCGTACCTCCCGGGCCAACGGCCCGGGAGGCGCGAAAGCGGGGTGGCCTTTCTCTTGGTTACTTCTCTTTGGCCACGCAAAGAGAAGTGACTCGGCCTCCGCAGGAGGACGAAACCGCTCCTGGCTACTGATCCAGTCCTGCGATTAGGAGGATCAACGTCAAAGTGGATGACCGGCATGCGCCGCTGAAGAGCGCTTCCCGCTTTCGCGGGAATGACGGCGATGAGGGATGCAGGAAAACGTGGTACTCATCCCCAGGTGAGGAAAGAAGGCAGAAGCCGGTGCGGGGCTTACTCGACAACGACCGGAATCTTCCCGATCCGCGCCTGCCACTCCCGCGGCCCCGTCTTGTGCACCGAGGTTCCCGCCGAGTCGACCGCCACCGTCACCGGCATGTCCTTGACCTCGAACTCGTAGATCGCCTCCATGCCGAGATCGGCAAAGCCAACCACCTTGGAGGCCTTGATCGCCTTGGACACCAGGTACGCCGCACCGCCGACCGCCATCAGGTACACCGACTTGTGTTTCTTGATTGCCTCGATCGCCGCCGGCCCACGCTCCGCCTTGCCGACCATGCCGAGCAGGCCCGTCTGTGCCAGCACCTGCTCGGTGAACTTGTCCATCCGCGTCGCCGTGGTGGGGCCGGCCGGGCCGACCACCTCGTCGCGCACCGGGTCGACCGGACCGACGTAATAGATGAAACGGCCGGTGAAATCGACCGGCAGCTTCTCGCCCTTGTTGAGCATGTCGACCATGCGCTTGTGGGCGGCATCGCGGCCCGTGAGCAGCTTGCCGTTGAGCAGCAGCACCTCGCCCGGCTTGAAGCTGGCCACTTCATCCGCGGTGATGGTGTCCAGGTTGACCCGGCGCGCGTTGGTCGGGTTGTAGGTGAGCTTGGGCCAGTGCTCCAGCGAGGGCGGATCGAGCGCGACCGGGCCGGAGCCGTCGAGCGTGAAGTGCGCGTGGCGGGTCGCCGCGCAGTTGGGGATCAGCGCCACCGGCAGGTTCGCCGCGTGGGTCGGATAATCCTTGATCTTCACGTCGAGCACGGTGGTGAGGCCACCCAGGCCCTGCGCGCCGATGCCCAGCGCGTTGACCTTCTCGTACAGCTCGATGCGCAGCTCCTCGATGCGGTTGCTCGGCCCGCGCGCGATCAGCTCCTGGATGTCGATGTGCTCCATCAGCGATTCCTTCGCCAGCAGCATCGCCTTCTCGGCGGTACCGCCGATGCCGATGCCGAGCATGCCCGGCGGGCACCAGCCGGCGCCCATGGTCGGCACGGTCTTGAGCACCCAGTCGACGATGGAATCGGACGGGTTGAGCATGGCGAACTTGGATTTCGCCTCCGAGCCGCCGCCCTTGGCTGCGACGATCACGTCGAGCTTGTCGCCCGGCACGATCGAGACGTTGATCACCGCCGGGGTGTTGTCCTTTGTATTGCTGCGCTTGCCGGCCGGATCGGCCAGCACGCTGGCGCGCAGCTTGTTGTCCGGGTCGTTGTAGGCGCGACGCACGCCTTCGTTGACAGCGTCTTCCAGCGAACCGTTAAAGCCATCCCAGCGCACGTCCATGCCGACCTTGAGGAAGACCGTGACGATGCCGGTGTCCTGGCACAGCGGGCGGTGACCTTCGGCGGCCATGCGCGAGTTGATCAGGATCTGCGCCATCGCGTCCTTGGCCGCGGGCGACTCCTCGCGCTCGTAGGCGGCGGCCAGATTCGTGATGTAGTCGACCGGGTGGTAGTAGCTGATGTACTGCAGCGCGTCGGCAACGGACTGGATCAGATCGGCTTGCTTGATGGTGGTCATGGGCGACTCGGGGCGGGGCCCGCCGGGGGAATCTCGGCGGCGCCAGCCGGCTATTTTGCCCTAGCCGCCGGACCCGGCCAAACCGCGCGGCACCCCGCCGCGCGGCTGGCCACCCCCTCAGTAGCGGTATTCGAGCTGAACCGTCAGCGTGCCGACGTGGCCGCCGAGGTCCGCGCCGTTGCGCGAGACTTGCACGCGATAGAAGTCCAGGTGCGCGCCAACGCTGAACTGTTCGCTGACGTCGTAGCCGCCGCCTACCCCCATGTACCAGCCATCGCCACTGGCGGTGGCGCTGGCGGTAGCGGTCACGTAGGACGTCGATCCGGCCTGACTTTCGCGCGCACTCACCTTCACCCAGCTGTGCAGCCAGCCGCCGCGGGCGCTCAGATACCACGGTGCATCGAAGCGGTAGGTGGTGTTGACGCCGAGCAGCGCGGCGCGGGTGCGCGCTTCGTCCCTGACGTCGACGCTGCCGACCGCGTAGCGTTCGGAGAACCGTCCAAGATCGACGAAACCGGTCTCAACGCCCAGCCATGGCTGACCACGCCACAGCGCGCCAAAGCGCAGCGCGGTGGTGATGTCGCTCCCGTCGCGGTGATAGTCGCTGCCGTAAGGACTGCCCAGCCGGGCCTGGGATGTGCCGAGGGCACCGTTGACGAAGAACTCTCGATCGGCCGCATGCGCGACTGGCGACAGCGCCAAGGCGACGAGACACGCCGCCGCAAGCTTCCTGCTCATGGTTGATTCCCTGTGATGTGGAGTGAACGCCGCTCGCAGCACGGCGAGCGGGCGGCGCGAACCCTAGCAAGTCCACGGCGGCGTGTCTGCCGGCCTGCTCCGATATCCGTGCAGCGGACCCGATTGCTGTCACCGAAGCTCACTGGCAAGGTGCGGCTCTCGCTTTTTGGATATCGCCATGCCCACTCGCCGCTTCATGCAACTGGACGTCTTCGCCGACCGCCCCATGCGCGGCAACCCGCTGGCGGTGGTGATCGACGCCGAGGGGATCGACAGCGCGACCATGCAGGCCTTCGCCCGCTGGACCAACCTGTCCGAGACCACCTTCCTGCTGCCGCCAACCACGTCGCAGGCCGACTATCGCGTGCGCATCTTCACTCCGCGCCAGGAGCTGCCGTTCGCCGGCCATCCCAGCGTGGGCAGTGCCTATGCAGCGATCGAGGCCGGGCTGGTGGAGGCAGGCAAGTGTGCGCTGGTGCAGGAGTGTGCCGCCGGCCTGTTGCCGGTGCGGGTGGAGGGTGACGGCGTGGCGCGGGTGATCCACGTGCAGGCGCCGCCGGCGCGGATCACCTCCATCGACGCTGTGCTGCGCGAGCGGCTCGTCGCCGCGCTGCCCGCCACTCTGGACGAAGCGGACACGGCGCGGGTCGACAACGGCCCGCACTGGCTGGTGTGCGACCTGCAGCACGCCACCGCGGTGCGCGCGCTGACTCCAGACCTCGCCGCGATCGCGGCGCTGTGCGAGCACGACGCCCTGGTCGGCGTGAGCGTATTCGGCGCCGAGACCGACGGCACGGCGGCGATGGCCGTGCGCGCGTTCTGCCCCGCCGACGGCATTCCGGAAGATCCGGTCACCGGCAGCGCCAACGCCGCGATCATGGCCGTGCTGGCCGCACGCGGCGACACCCGCTACGGGCTGTGCTACCGCGCCAGCCAAGGCCGCGAAGTGGGTCGCGATGGCCTGGTGGAGGTGGCGCGCGATGCGGCCACCGGTGCGATCACCATCGGCGGCGCCTGCGCGCTGACCGTGTGCGGGGAGCTGGTCATCTAGCCGCAGGGCACTTTTCCGGCGGGCGGATCGGGAGCAAGCTCCGCCCACGGCGCTGCCTGAGACAGGGGGCAGCAGCGGCGTGCAGGGATAAAAGGGGTCATCCACGCGATGACGCGCTCGACAGCTGGGCTGGAGAGCAGCGGGCGGTGCTGCGCATGGCCTGCACAGAGGTCTCCAGCCTCACCTCGCTCAAGGAGAACCGCACATGCTCGCCACGTTCCGCCGCACCACCCTGGCCACCGCGCTCACGCTTCTGCTTGCCTGCGCCTCGCTCGGCGCCCAGGCCGCCGACGCGCCACAGCGCATGGACATGGGCATCGCCCCGTCCAGCCAGCCCGTCAACGTCACCCTGATGCTCAAGTTGCGCGATGAAGCGGGACTGGAGCGATTCATCCAGCAGACCGTGACGCCCGGCAGCCCGAACTTCCAGAAGTTCCTCAGCACCGCCGAATTCGCCAGTCGCTACGGCGCCACCGACGCCCAGATCAAGCGCGTGCAGCGTTACCTCGCTGCGCAAGGCCTGCGCAGTGAGGTACTCGCCAACCACGTCACCGTGCGCGTGAGTGGCAGCCTCGGCCAGTTCGCCACCGCGTTCCACGCGCCGATCCACAACTACCGCTCGCTGGCCACCGGAAAGGTGTTCCATCGCCCCGCAGCCGCGCTGGTGATGCCGACCGAACTGGCCGACTCGGTAGCGGCGACGCTGGGCCTCAGCAACGAATCGACCTACCTATCCCACCGCATCACCACGCCGCGGCTGCCTCAGACCATGTCGCGCCTGAGCGGCCTGAACGTGATGGGCGCCCTGCGCAGCACCGCCGCGGCAAGCAACCCTACGGCCACCGGTCAGCCGGGCGAGTACACCGTGGGCGACGTGGCCAACTTCTACAACATCAATCCGCTCTACCAGCGCGGCATCAGCGGGGCAGGATCCACCGTGGCGATCGTCACGCTGTCCGATTTCGACCCGGCCGATGCGGAGGCCTACTGGAGCGGCATCGGCCTGGCCACCAAGCCGCATCGCATCGAGCAGATCCACGTCGACGGCGGCGGCAGCATCAACGGCGGCAGCGGCGAAACCGCGCTGGACGTTGAACAGGCCGGCGGCCTGGCGCCATTTGCCGACGTGCTGGTGTACGACGCGCCCAACACCACGGCGAGCTTCCTCAACGCGTTCGCGCAGGCGGTGTCGGACAACCGCGCCGACAGCATCTCCACCAGCTGGGGCCTGCCGGAGATCTACAACTTCGCCGCGCTCAACGTGGACGGCGCCAAGGTGAACGACACCACCGACGTGGGCAGCCTGCGTGCGTTCCACCAGATCTTCATGGAGGCCGCCGCGCAGGGGCAGTCGGTGTTCGCGGCCAGTGGCGATTCGGGTGCCTACGACACCGTGCGCGGCCTCGGCTACGGCACCGGCCCGGGCGACTTCAGCGCGCCGCTGACGGTGGACTCGCCCGCCTCCGATCCGTACATCACCGCGGCCGGTGGCACCACCACGCCCTTCAGCTTCGCCTTCGGCAGCAATCCGGTGGCCTCGATCACGCAAGAGAGCGTGTGGGGCTGGAGCTATCTGCAGAACTACTTCGACACCTACTACGGCGCGGGCGCGATCGACCTGTTCTCGGTCGGCGGTGGCGGCGGCGTGAGCAGCTACTGGCGCCGACCGGCGTACCAGTTCCTCACCCGCGGCGTGCAGGCCACCGAGAATCACCAGTCGCTGGACTACAACGACCCCGCCTCCGGCCCGACCACGCTGCTCAGGCTGCCCAACCACTTCCACGGCCGAAACCTGCCGGACATCTCGCTCAATGCGGACCCGGAAACCGGCTACCTGGTGGTGTCCAGCGCCGATGGCGGGGTGACCTCGGGCTCCGGTGGCACCAGCTTCGTGGCGCCGCAGCTCAACGGCATCAGCGCGCTGCTGCGGCAGAGCGCGGGGCACCGCATCGGGCTGTGGAATCCGCAGGTGTACTTCCTGCAGAACGTGTTCGGCTACGGCCGCTATTCGCCGTTCAACAGCGTCAACGCCGGTGACAACTGGTTCTACCACGGCGCCCCGCGCTACACCCCGGGCGCCGGCATCGGCACGCTGGACGTGGAGAACCTCGACCTGTTCCTGCGCAGCCGTTTCCGCTTCTAGCCCACCCCACGCGGGCCTCGCGCCCGTGATCCGACGGCCGGCCGCGGACGCACCGTGGCCGGCCTTTTGTTTGGTCGGGCGCGGGGCTTGCCGCGCCACGCCCCGTCACGCCATGCTCGCGCGTCCTTTAACCATGAGCCCGAGCATGAGCGATCCCGCCAGCACCGCCCGCTACGTCCGCGCCCTGCGCCCCCTGGATGCGGCGCTGATCGTGATCGGCGGGATCATCGGCGGTGGCATCTTTCTCAACCCGGGCATCGCCGCGCAGCGCACCGAGTCGGGACTGGCGCTGCTGGCGATGTGGGTTGGCGCCGGCGTGCTCACCCTGATCGGCGCGCTGTGCTACGCGGAGCTGGGCGCACGCCGGCCCAGCGCGGGCGGCATCTACGTCTACCTGCGCGAGGCATTCGGTCCGTTGGCCGGGTTCCTGTTCGGCTGGACCATGCTGCTGGTGATCTACTCCGGCTCCACCGCGGCGGTGGCGACCATCTTCGCCAGCTACGCCTCGGCGCTGTTCGATCTGCCGCCGGGCGCGGCCACGCCGCTGGCCGCCGCCGCGCTGGCGTTCGTGGCGGGCATCAACCTGTTCGGCATCCGGCTGGGCGCCACGATCCAGAACACCTTCGCCCTCCTCAAGCTGACGGCAGTAGCCGCACTGGTCGGCTGCGGCCTGTATCTGGCCGGGGTGGGCCACGGCGCGCAGGCCGTGCTGGGGGTGGACGAGGCGCGCCGCGGCGTGGGCTTCATGGGTGCGGCGCTGCCGGTGTTGTTCGCCTACTCGGGCTTCACCTACCTCAACAACCTCGCCGGCGAAGTCGATCAGCCGCAGCGCACCCTGCCGCGCGCGCTGTTCCTGGGCATGCTCGGCGTGATTCTGGCCTACGCGCTGGTCAACGTGGCCTACCTCGCCGCGCTCGGACACGACGGCCTGGCCACCAGCACGGCTCCGGCGGCGGACGTGATGCAGCGGGTATTCGGCACCGCCGGCGCGAAGGTGATCGCGCTCGGCATCGCCATCTCCACGCTGGGCTTCTGCAACATCACCCTGGTGGCCGGCGCGCGCGTGCTGCAGGTGATGGGCGAGGACGGGCTGTTCTTCCGCTCGGTGGCGCGGCTGCACCCGGTGCACCGCACGCCGAACCTGGCGCTGGTACTGCTGGCGGGGTGGTCGATCGTGCTGGTGCTGTCGGGCAGCTACGGCCAGCTGCTGGACTACGCCACCTTCGCCGACTGGCTGGCCTGCGCGATCGGCGTGGCCACGCTGTTCTGGTATCGCCGCCACGACGGCGGCACCGCCAGTTTCCGCGTGCCGGGCTATCCGCTGCTGCCGCTGATCTTCATCGGCGTGATCGGCTGGGTAGTGGTCGAGACCATGCTGAGCAACCCGCGCAACGCCGGCATCGGCGTGCTGATCATGCTGGCCGGTGCGCCGGTGTACCTGGTCTGGCGGCGGCTGTTCAGTGCCGCGCGCCCCTAAAGCCTCGATGTGATGCGAAAATACCGCGTTCGCTGACGGGAGTGCTTTAGATGGCGCAGTTGCAGGACCAGGATCATCTGGACGTTCCGGAAAACACCATCGTCCCGGAGAAAATCCGCGCCGGCATCGCGCTTGAGATCAACGGCGAGGGCTACCGCCACACCGGCGATCCGGACATGCCGCTGCTGTGGTACCTGCGCGAGGTGCTGCAGCTCACCGGCACCAAGTACGCCGATGCGAAAGGCGTCAGTGGCGCCGATCTGGTGCTCATCGACGGCAAGGCGACGTCTGCCATCACCGTGCCGATGGACAAACTGGCCGGGCGCAAGGTGACCACCGTCGAAGGTCTGGCCGGCGCGGATGGTCGCCTCCACCCGCTGCAGCAAGCCTTCATCGATGAGGACGCGATCGGCTGCGGCTACTGCACCGCCGGCTGGCTGATCGCCGGCGTCGATCTGCTGCGGCGCCACCCGCACCCCACCGACGCGGACATCGACACCCTGCCCAACCTCTGTCGCTGCGGCTGCCAGAGCCGCGTGCGCAAGGCGATCCAGCGCGTGAGTGCGGCGAAGGGAGCGCAGGCATGAGCGGGCGCATGGAACTCTCGCGCCGCCGCTTTCTGCAAGTGCTGGCCGGTGCCGCCGGCGCGCTGGTGGTGGGCATTCCGCTGGTCGACGCGGCCGACGCGCCGGTGCCGACAGGCTGGCTTGGCGACACGTTGTACGGGCTGGGTGCCTACGTGCGCATCAACGCCGACGGCAGCGTGCTGATCGGCGCACGCGATCCGGAAACCGGCACCGGCGCGGCCACCGCGCTGGCGCGCATCATCGCCGACGAACTCGACGCGGACTGGTCCAGCGTGAAAGTGATCGGCCTGGGGCCAGCCACCGAGGAGGCCAACGGCAAGCCGCGCTTCGTCTACGGCCACCAGCTCGGCGGCACCGGCAGCTCGGTGCCGGCGGCGTGGAACGATCTGCGCCAGGCCGGCGCGCTGGCGCGCTGGCTGCTTAGCCAGGCCGCGGCGCGCCAGCTCGGTGTTCCCGCCGACCAGTTGCGCAGCGAGGCCGGCAGGGTGATCAGCCGCGACGGCCGTCGCCTCGACTACGGGAGCCTCGCCGAGGCTGCCGCGCGGATCGACCCACCCAAGGCGCCGTTGGCGGTGAAGACGCCCGACCGCTACACGCTGATCGGCCACGGCACTGGCGACGCTGACGCGCTGGCGCTGGTCAGCGGTGCCACACGCTTCGCCATCGATCACCAGCCCGGCGACGCCGTGGTCGCAGTGCTGGCGCATTGCCCGTGGCCTGATGGCAGCCTGGATCGCATCGACACCGCCAAGGCGCTTGCCGTGAAGGGCGTGCTGAAGGTGCTGCAGCTCGCGCCGGAGCCCGGCCAGGCGGTGGGCACCACCCCGCGCACCGCTTCGGTGGCGGTGGTGGCGGAAACCACCTGGGCCGCGCTGCAGGGCCGTGCCGCGCTCGACCTGAAATGGAAGCCCGGCGCGGCGGCGACCGAATCCACCGCTGCGCTCGAACAGCAGGCACTCGCGCTGGTCGCCGATGACGACGCCGTACCGACCAAGCGCGTGCGCGACGACGGCGACGTCATCGCCGCTGGTAAGAAGGCCGCGCGCCGCATCGAGGCCACCTACGTGCAACCGTGGCTGGCCCACGCCACGGCCGAGCCGATGAACTGCCTGGCGCGAGTGGACAAGGACCGCGCCGAGCTGGTCATTCCCACCCAGGCACCCCAGGACGCCTGGACCGTGGTGCAGCGCCTCACCGGCCTGCCCGCCGCGCAGATCGACATCCGCGTGCCTCGGGTGGGCGGTGGTTACGGCCGCCGGCTCGATCACGACTTCGTCGCCGAAGCGGTGATGCTGGCCAAGATGCTCGACAAGCCCGTACGCCTGCTGTGGACGCGCGAGGACGACCTCAGCCACGATTTCTACCGCTCCGGCAGCGTGCACACGCTGCAGGCGATCGTCGATCGCAAGCGCGACGTGCTGGCCTGGAACCAGCGCATGGCCAGCGCGCCGGCACTGGTCGGCCGCGGCGTGCCGGGCGACCGCCTGTGGATGTCCGAAGCGAGCGCCGCGCAGTTGCCAGCCGGGCTGATACCGAACTACCGCAGCGACTGGTACGCCTTGCAGGCCGCCACGCCGCGCGGCCCGATGCGCGGCATGCCCGACGTGGCCAACGCGTTTGCGGTGGAGAGCTTCATCGACGAGATCGCGCACGTGATGCGCGAGAACCCGCTGGACACCCGCCTGCGCCTGCTCGGTGAGGCGCGCCAGCTGCCGCTGCCCAACGGCGGCACGCTGGACACCGGCCGCCTCGCCAACGTGCTCAAGCTCGCCGCCGAACGCATCAACTGGAGCGACTGGCTGCACACCGTCAACGGCCTGGGCATCGCCAGCTGGCATCTCGATGGCGCCTACGTGGCACACGCCATCGAGGCCTCGATGAAGGGTGAGCAGCTGACCATCGAGCGGGTCGTCTGCGTGGCCGACGTGGGCCGCGTGATCAATCCCACCGGCCTGGAAGGCCAGCTCGCCGGCGCCACGCTCGATGCGCTGTCGCAGGCGCTCAACTTGGCCATCACGGTGAAGGACGGCCAAGTGCAGCAGCACGACTGGAAGGCCTACCCGCTGGCCACCATGGCACAGCTGCCGAACACGGTGGACGTGATCGTGGTGGCCGGAGACGACCGCCCCCCCACTGGCGCCAGTTTCCTGGCCATGCCCACCGCCGCGCCGGCGCTGGCCAATGCCGTGTTCCGCGCCACCGCGGTGCGCGTACGGCGCCTGCCGCTGATGAAGGAATTGCTGCGCCTGCTGTAGCGGGTATGGCCACCGCCGGGCCGAGCGCGCCAGCCAGGCGCGCCCGCGCCTGGCGCAGCCGAGGTAGCACCGCGCATCCGAACGCGAACGCCGTGCGTACCTGGGGCCATGCCCCAGACTGCGCTCCTCCGGCTCAAACGCGACCTGCGCCTGGCCTCCCCCGTGCCGCTCGCCGCCACGGCCGGGCGGCACCTGCACGCAATAGGAGCCCGGCCGCAGGCGCGCGGCACGGCGCCAACGATCCAGACCCGGCCCCACTCGCGCCGCAGCGGTCTGCCGCCAAGCACCCGGCGCCGACGCGACTGGCGTGACACCGCACCCTCCGCGCAAGCCGATCTGTTCCCATGAGCACGTCGCTCTTTCCTGCCTCTCGCGAAGCCGCGCTTGCCCGCCTCGCCGCCGTGCGCCCGGCCGATTACGCGCGCAGCCGCAATGCGCTGGACGGTGCCGTGACGCGACTGTCGCCCTACCTCAGCCACGGCGTGCTGATCCTGCCCGAGGTTCACGACGACATCGCCGCCCGCTTTGCGTTGAATCCGCAGCACAAGCTGGTCTACGAGTTCGGCTGGCGCGAGTACTTCCACCACGTGTGGGAACACCGCGGGGAGGCGATCTTTGCCTCGCTGCACCCCGGCCCGCTGCCCGATGCGGCTTGTGCGCGCACGCTGCCGCAGGACATCCGCGCCGGCCACACCGGCGTGCCGGCGATCGACCGCGCCGTGGCCGAGCTGTACGCCACCGGCTACCTGCACAATCACGCACGGATGTGGCTGGCCAGCTACGTGGTGCACCTGCGCAAGGTGCACTGGCGTGCGGGGGCCGACTGGCTCTATGGCCACCTGATCGACGGCGACTTGGCCAGCAATCACCTCAGCTGGCAGTGGGTCGCCGGCACCGCTAGCTACAAGCCTTATCTGTTCAATGCCGAGAACGTGGCCAAATACGCCCCGCGCGAGTGGCACAGCCCGGGCACGGTCGTCGACCGCAGCTACGAGGCGCTGGACCGCATGGCGCGGCATGCCGACGCCGTGGCCGCGCCGGGCACGAGTCTGGCCATTCCCGCGCTGGACGAGCCGCCGCTGCTCGCCGCCCCGCCGCCGCAGGCCGGCTACCGGGCGCCGGACGCACGTACCATCGCCGGGCGCGACGTCTGGGTGGTGCATCCCTGGGCCTTGCGTGCGCCGCCGGCCAACCTGCCGGCGCAGACGGTGATCGTGGCGATCGCGGTGGCCGAATGGCACGCGCGCTGGACGTGGTCGGCGAAGCGGTGGGGTTTCGTGGCGGATCTGCAGTCATCGCTTGCGACGCACCGCTGGTTCGCCGATGCCGCCTCGCTGCGCGCCGCGCTGGCCGATGCCCGCAGCGTGCAGGCGATTGACGATCCGCACGCACGCAGCCTGCTGCGCCAGCTTCGCGACGACGTCGCACTGCGCCCGCTGCCGCGCCTGTTCGCCCCGGTCGAGCGCCCCTGCGCCAGCTTCTCGCAGTGGTGGCACCGCACGCGCATCGACGCCTGAAGCGCGACGTCGTCACAGGGCAAGCACATTATGTTGCACACAATTCAATTGCTTGAAATATGACTAGCCACCTCCACCCTTGAAGGCTGCCAGCGCAGATCGTGCCTGTTCCGATTCGCGGCGCGCGCATCGCCTGAACCACCCCAATCCACCCGAACTACCCAAGGAGCCTCCATGACCGATCACGCCGCCTCGGCCGACGTCGATGTCCTGTTCCAGCCGATCACAGTAGGCGAGCTGAAGCTGCCCAACCGCATCGTGATGGCCCCACTCACCCGCAACCGCGCGGGCCAGGGCAACACCGTGGGCGACCTGCAGGCCACCTACTACAGCCAGCGCGCCAGCGCCGGCTTGATCATCGCCGAGGCCACCCAGGTGGTGCCCGAGGGCCAGGGCTACATCGCCACGCCGGGCATTCATTCGCCCGAGCAGGTGAAGAGCTGGAAGGACGTGACCGACGCCGTGCACGCCGCCGGCGGGCGCATCGTGCTGCAGTTGTGGCACGTGGGCCGCATCTCGCATACCTCGCTGCAGCCCGGCGGCAAGGCGCCGGTGGCACCCTCGGCGATCCGCGCCGAGGCCAAGGTGTTCACCGCCGACGGCTTCACCGACGTCTCTGCGCCGCGCGCGCTGGAACTGGATGAGATCCCCGCGCTCATCGACAGCTATCGCGTCGCTGCGCGTCACGCCGTCGAGGCCGGCTTCGACGGCGTCGAGGTGCATGCCGCCAACGGTTATCTGATCGACCAGTTCCTGCGCGACAAGTCCAACCAGCGCACCGACGCCTACGGCGGCAGCATCGAGAACCGCACCCGCCTGCTGTTCGAGGTGTGCGAGGCGGTGGCCAAGGAGATCGGCGCCGGTCGGACCGGCGTGCGGCTGTCGCCGCTGACTTCGTTCGGCGATCTGGCCGACAGCGATCCGCAGGCGCTGTTCAATCGCGCGGTGGAACGCCTCGCCACGCTGGATCTTGCCTTCATCCACGTGATCGAAGGCGAGACCGGCGGCGATCGCACGCCGCAGCCGTTCAATTACGCCGCCATGCGCGGGCCGTTCAAGGGCGCGTGGATCGTCAACAACGGCTACGACCGCGCCATGGCCATCGACGCGGTGGCCAGCGGCAAGGCCGACCTGGTGGCGTTTGGCCGTCCGTTCATCAGCAACCCGGACCTGCCGCGCCGGCTGCGCGAGAACGCACCGCTGAACGTGCTGGATGCGAACACGCTGTATGGTGGCAATGCCAAGGGCTACACCGACTACCCGGCGTTGGGCTGACCCATCGCGCGGCGCGGCCAGGCCATCGGATGGCTTGTCCGCACCGCGCGCGTGCTGCACCCTCACGCCATGAGCCGCTCCCGCGCCACGCCTCCTGCCTCCGCCCCGCCCGCTGACGACGCCTCGCCGCTGTGTCTCAAGCGCCAGCTGTGCTTCGCGCTGTACGCAGCCAGCAACCGGATCACCCGACTGGCGCGCCCGGCGCTCGATGCGCTCGGCCTCACCTATCCGCAATACCTGGTGCTGCTGGTGCTGTGGGAACACGCGCCGTGCACCGTGGGCGAGATCGGCCAGGCGCTGATGCTCGATTCGGGCACGCTCACGCCGCTGCTCAAGCGCATGGAAGCCAGCGGCCTGCTGACGCGCACTCGCGACCGCGCCGATGAGCGCTGCGTACGCATCGCGCTGACGGCCGCAGGTCGCGCGCTCAAGTGCCGCGCAGGCAACATCCCGGAAGGGGTGCGCTGCCAGATCGCGCTGCCCGCGGACGACATCGAATCGCTGCGCGAACAACTGCACGCGCTGCTGCAGGCGATCGAGCCGCCAACGGAAGAGCGCTGACCAACGCTTACGCGACTCTCGCAAGGCAGGGCCAGGCCCTGTAGGAGCGGCTCCAGCCGCAATGCTCTTGCGACACCGACCGACGCCATGGCGACTGACCAACAAAGGCCGGCCATGCCCCGTGCAATCGCAGCGACTAGAACTGATCGCTCGCCGGCACCCATGAACTGGACGACCGCGCCGGACCCAGCGGCGCTTTCGGCGGCGCGCTGACGGCACGGGTGCAGCCCGGCGGCAGCGGTCCACCGGCGACGCGCGCGTTGGCGCATTGCACCGTGTTGTCCAGCAGGATCGGCGCGGCAGGCGCCTTCGCCACACTGGCCGCCGGCGCGGGCGGTGGTGGCGCCAGCGGGGCCGACGGCAGGTTGAGCCGCTGGTAGATCTCCGGCTCCACCGCCTTGGCCAGCGGATCGGGGTTGTGGCAGCCGAACAGCGCCATCGGAAACAGCGGCATCGCCGCGCATTCGATGCGCACGCCGCGCGGCAGATGGAAGGTGTGCTTCACCGTGGTCTTCTCCACCGCGTGGCGCAGCGCGGTGTCGATCGCACTCTCGCCCTCGGGCGCCCAGTCCTGCTCGAAGCGGGTCGGCTTGTAGCCGATGTTGGGCGCGCGATGCTCCATGATCTGTACATCGCCGTGCGGCTTGAGCTGGATGTAGTCACCCGGCTGGCCGCTGGCCGCACCGGTGGCGGCGTTGCCTGCCGCGCTGCCCTCGCTCGCCTTGCCGACTCCCTGCCCCGGCGCGGGCAAGGCGATGGAGCCGTCCTGGCCGATCGCCAGCGCGGGCGCCTGTTCCTGCCCGGTGGGCGAGCCGGGCGTGGCGGTGTCGCTGCCCTGCGGCGTGGCGTCCGGGGCGGTGCTGACATCGCGCTCGCCCGCGGCACTGGCCTGGTCCGCCGGGCGTGATTCGGTGGCCTGCGGTGCGCTGGCGGTTTCGCTCGACTTGCTCGCCTGCTCGGCGGCTGACGTCTTCGACCGCTGCGCGGCTGCCGCCGGCGTGGGCGTGGGCGCCGCCGCGCTGGCTTCCGGGGTGAGTACGGGCCGCGCCACCGCGATCGCCACGCGCGGCGCGGGCGTGTCCAGCTTCGCTGCCGCGGGCGCCGGGGCGCGCGGCTGTTCGATCAAGCTCGGTGCCAGCGGCGCCACCGGCACCGCTTCCAGTTGCGGCTCGGCCGCCGCCACGGTGACGGCCGGCGCCTGCACCTGTGGCCGTTCGGTGGCGACGACGATCGGCGTCGGTGCGCTGATCTGCGGCTGCAGATTGACCTGCGGCGCCGCCTGCGCCGGCAGCGGCACGGCCTGCAGCTCCGGCACCGGCGGCGCGGCGGCAGTGGCCTGCGGGCGGGCCAGCACCACGCTGGGCGGCGCCGCGGTAAGCGGTACGCGCGCATCCAGCGCCACGGTCGGCGGCGCCAGCGCAGGCGCCGACTGCGCGGGCAGCTCGGGCATCGCCAGCGAGGCCGGCGGCGGGATCGGACGGTTGCCTTCCAGCTGCGGCTTGCGCGGCGGCTCGGGCTGGAATGCGGGCGGCACCGGCTTGGCGACCGGCGGTGTGTCCAGCGTGATGGATGGCGGCTCGCTGGCGAGCGGCACCGGCGCGAGATCGGGTGTCGGCGCGGGAGCAGGCAGGGTGAGCGGCGGCGGTGGCGCCGTCACGACCTTCTGCGGCGCCGGCACGCTGGTGCGCTTGGCGATGTCGATCACCGGCGGTTGCAGCGTAGGCACCGGGATCGGTTCGGCCGCAGGCACGGCCGGCAGCGCCGGCGTGGCGACGGCGGCCGACCGCGTGCGCACGGCCACGCGAGCGGCGCTGCCCCGATGCACCGGCCCGCGCTGCTTCGGTGGCGTACCGCGCACGGGCGGCGGCGGCGGTGGCTCTTCCTTTTTCTTTTCGATGAAGCGCACCTGTAGCGCATCGCCCGGCCGCTCCGGCGGCGGCTCGGGCACGTAGGCCGGGCCCAGCACTGCGCCCACCAGCACGGCCAGATGCAGCAACAGGCTGCCGCTCAGCGCGATGGCGCGCAGCCAGCGGTCGCGGGGCCTCTGCCGCGTGCGGCGCCGGTACACGCGTGCCCGCTCGGCCGCCTCGCGGGGCGACTCGAGCATCACGACGGGGCGGCGGACCGGACGGTCCGAGGGCGGCAGCGGCATGGCGAGGAGTGTAACGGCGCACGCCGCCGCGATGGCGCCGCCGCGGGCGCTTCAGGGCTTGCCGACCGATGCCGGGTCCGTCAGCGCGGCGTCCTTCGCCTGCGCACGCCGTGCCGTGTCTGCCGGGCACCACGTCGGCAGGCGCCTGCCGGCGCGGAACAGCGCGATGCACTGGCGCAGCTCCTCATCGACCGCGCGCGCCGGCGTATCCACCGGGCAGCCGTAGGGCAGCGGGCCTTCGCTGCGCCACGCGGCGATACACACCTGCAATGTCGGTGGCGTGGGCGGATGCGGATCCTTCGCCAGCGGCGCGGCAGGCGCCATGTTCAGGCGCTCGTCGCCGTCGTTGGGTGGCGGCGGCGCCGGCGGGTCGGAGCACCCGCCGAGCAGGCTGCATTTAAGATGCACGCCGCGCGGCAGGTTCACCGCATGCTGCTTGAACAGCGGCGCCGCGATCTTGCGCAAGCCGGTCTGCGCCGCGTTCTCTCCCGGCGGCGGGAAATACTGCTCGAAGCGTGTGGCCTTGTACGGCAGCGGCGAGGTGTGATCCATCACCTGCATGTCGCCCGTGGGCTTGCGCTGCACGTAACCCGGCACCGGCGCCACGGCCGTGCTGGCCGATGCGCTGGGCAACTGCGCCACCCCGTTGCGATCGAACAGTTGCGGCGTGGGCGCGGCGCTGGCGGATGCCGCGGGCGCCGGCCCGGGCACCTCCACGCGCATCGCGTCGGGCCGCGGCGGCTCGCGTACCGGCTTCGGCCGCGGCGGCGGGTTCGGCAGCGCGGGTGGTGGCGTCGCGCTTGGCGCCGCGGCCGTGCGGCGCGGGATGAAACGCACCTGCAGCACGCCCTCGCTGGGCCCGGCTGCGGCCGCTGCGAACTCCCGCGGCGGGCCAGGCCGCGCCTCGCGCCACAGGACCACGGCAAAGAGCGCATGCAGGAGCACCACCAGCGCCCACGCCAGCGCGTGCGGCCGGCGATCGCGCGGTGGCCGACGATGACGCAGGGTGCGCAGCAGCTCGCGCGTGGCGGGATCCAGCGGCACCAGCCCGTGCGCGGGCGTCCAGCGATGCGGATCGAGCGGCGGCGTGCGTTCGATGATCAACCTCGGCGAGTGGATGAAGGAAGCGACTGACCAGCATGCGAGGCCGTCGCAAACGCCGCATGAATCGCGCGCCCTGCACAGACCGTGCGTGCCGCGCGGGGTTCCCGTTTCCAGCCGCAGTGCAGCTTGACCGCATGCCGCGATGGGAGAACGCTTCACCGGCGGCTGTCGCCGCCTCTCCGCCATGACCGCCCCGACGCCCACGCGCCGCGGACTGCCATGACGGCCCGCCAACGTCTGCCGCGCCACGCGGCCTCGTGCGGCGCCGTTCATGCCGGCACGGGACCCGCGCTTGCGCCAGGGAGGGTTCTGTCATGTCCGTATCGAGGAGCGCCCCGCTCGCCAACCACGCTCGCCGGCCGCCGCACACCACGCGGTGGGCCGGCTTTCGCATGACCCATGCGCTGCGCCTGGGGAGGTCGTCATGAACGCCCACGGCCATCGCACCGAACAGATCCGTAACATCGCCCTGGCCGGCCACGCCGGCAGCGGCAAGACCACCTTGCTCGAGGCGCTGCTGTTTGCCGGCGGCGCGATCCAGGCCACCGGCTCGGTGGAACGGGGCAACACGTTCTCCGACACCGATGCGCAGGAGAAGGCGCGTGGGCACTCGATCGACAGCTGCCTGGCCGCGGTGACGCGCGGCGACTACCGCATCCAGTTGATCGACACGCCCGGCTACGCCGACTTCCGCGGACCGGCGCTGGCCGCACTGGCGGCGGTGGACACGGTGGCGGTGGTGGTCAATGCGGCCAACGGCATCGAGCACGGCACCCGGCGCATGGTGGAGCACGCGCGCCAACGTGGACTGGCCTGCGTGCTGGTGATCAACCGCATCGACAGCGAGAGCGCGCGACTGTCCTCGCTGGTGGACGAACTGCGCGAAACGTTCGGCACGCAGTGCCTGCCGGTGAACCTGCCCACCGACGACGGCGCGCGTGTGCTCGATGCGTTCTTCCATCGCGAAGGCGCCACCGACTTCTCCTCGCTGGCGCAGGCGCACCAGCGCATCCTCGACCAGGTGGTGGAAATCAACGAGACCGTGATGGGCGCGTACCTGGACACCGGCGAAGAGGCGATCACGCCGCAGCAGCTGCACGATGCGTTCGAACAGTGCCTGCGCGAAGGGCATCTGGTGCCGATCTGCTTCGTCAGCGCGCGCACCGGCGCGGGCGTGGGCGAACTGCTGGAGCTGGCCGAGCGGCTGCTGCCGCATCCGGGCGAGGCGAACCCGCCACCGTTCCTCGATGCGCAGCACCAGCCGGTGGAGGTGTGTGCCGATCCATCGCGCCATGTGATCGCCGACGTGTTCAAGATCGTCAACGACCCGTTCGTGGGCAAGCTCGGCATCTTCCGCGTGTGGCAGGGCACGGTGCGTCGCGACAGCCAGCTGTTCGTCGACGACGGCCGCAAGCCGTTCAAGGTCGGTCACCTGCTGCGCATCGAAGGCACTCGCCACGTGGAGATCGAGCAGGCGGTGCCGGGCGATATCGCCGCCGTGGCGAAGGTGGAGGACATCCACTTCGACGCCGTGCTGCACGACTCGCACGACGAAGACCGCATCCAGCTTGCGCCGATGGCGTTTCCGCAGCCGATGGCCGGGCTGGCGCTGGAGCCCAAGCACAAAGGCCAGGAACAGAAGCTGGCGCAGGCGCTGGCGCGGCTGGCCGAGGAAGACCCTTGCCTGCGCGTGGAGCACCGGCGCGAGCTCAACGAGACGGTATTGCGCGGCCTATCCGAACTGCACCTGGCGATCGCGCTCGAACGCATGCGCGAGCGCTACGGCGTGGAGGTGCTCACCCATCCGCCGCGCATTGCCTACCGCGAGACGATCGCTGCAGCGGCCGAGGGCCACCATCGCCACAAGAAGCAGACCGGTGGCGCCGGCCAGTTCGGCGAGGTGCTGCTGAAGGTGGAACCGCTGGCGCGCGGCGGCGGCTTCGAGTTCGTCGACGCGGTGAAGGGCGGCGCGATTCCCGGCCAGTTCCTGCCGGCGATCGAGAAAGGCGTGCGCCAGGCGATGGACCACGGTGCGCTGGCCGGCTTTCCCCTGCAGGACGTGCGCGTGACCGTTCTGGACGGCAAGCACCACGCGGTCGACTCCAAGGAAGTCGCCTTCATCAGCGCGGGGCGCAAGGCCTTCCTCGACGCGGTGGGCAAGGCGCGGCCGATCGTGCTCGAACCGATCGTGGACGTGGAGGTGGCGATTCCCGAGCAGCACGTGGGCGACATCACCGGAGGCCTCGCCGGCAAGCGCGCGCGCATTCTCGGCACCGATCTGCAGCGCGGCGGCGAGTTGCTGATCCGCGCGCAGGCGCCGCTGGCCGAACTAGCCGATTACGCCACCGAGCTGCGCGCGGTCACCGGTGGCCGCGGCCGCTACAGCATGGAGCTGAGCCACTACGAACCAGTACCGCCGCCGGTGCAGAAGCAGCTGAGCGAGTCATGGCGGCCGCACGCGGAGGAGGACTGAAAGCGCGCACGATCCGTCATGAAATCGCCGGGGCTTCGGCGTAGAGTGCGCCGAGGCCCAGGCATGCGCGACGACGCCGTCGCCGCGAGAATGCATGCCGGGAGGCCGCAAAAGCAGTGCTGCAGGTGGAACGACTCGCTCGTCCAAAGCCTTTAATCAAGGAACGGCAGGCATCGCCATGATCAGACGTCTCTTGCTCGGCCTCCTCGCACTCATCGTGCTCGCCGTCGTCGGCTTGTTCGCGCTGGCCTGGCGCAGCGCGATCGAACCGATCGCCCCGCCGCAGGCGAGCAGCTTCGCGCCCGACCTGGTCGCTCGCGGCGAGGTGCTTGCCGGCGCCGGCTACTGCGCCACTTGCCACACCTCCAAGGGTGGGCGGCCCTACGCCGGCGGCTATGCCATGGCCACGCCGTTTGGCACGCTCTACTCCAGCAACATCACGCCCGATCCGGACACCGGTATCGGCCGCTGGTCCGAAGCGGCTTTCGTGCGTGCCATGCGCAAGGGCGTAGCGCGTGATGGTTCGCATCTGTTTCCGGCCTTCCCCTACCAGCACTTCAACCTCATCACCGAGGAGGACCTGCATGCGCTGTACGCCTTCCTGATGACTCGCGCTCCGGTGAAGGCAGCCACGCCGGCGCCGGACATCCCGTTCCCACTCAACGTGCGTGCGCTGCAGGCCGGCTGGAAGCTGCTGTTCTTCCGCGACCGCGCGTTCGCGCCGGAAGGCAGCAAGGGCGCCGACTGGGATCGCGGCGCGTATCTCGCCGAAGGCCTGTCGCACTGCTCGGCCTGCCACAGCCCGCGCAACAGACTGGGCGCGGAAAAGATGGGCGACGCGCGTTATACCGGCGCGGTGGTCGATCACTGGTACGCGCCCGCGCTCACGCCCGCCAATCCTGCGCCGCTGGCCTGGACCACCGCGGAGATCGAGACCTACCTGCGCCAGGGCGGCACCACGCTGCACGGCGTGGCGGCCGGCTCGATGTCGCAGGTGATCCATCAGGGCCTGGCCCGGTTGCCGGACAGCGACATCCATGCGATCGCCGTGTACATCGCCGATCGCATGGGCGGCGATGCGAAGGGCACCGGCAACGATGCCGCGCTGGCCCAGGCGATGACGCGGGCCGCCGCCCCCATGCACGCCGACACCGATCCCGGCGCGCACCTGTACGCCGCCGCCTGCGCTTCGTGCCACTACAACCGCAGCCCGATGCCGGCGGCAGTGCGGCCGGAGCTGGGCCTCAACAGCGCGCTCACCAGCCCCGATCCGTCGACGCTGATCCAGGTGATCCTGCACGGCGTGGGCACCGATGAAGGCCTGCCTGGCCTTGCCATGCCGGCCTACGCGCATGCCCTGGACGATCAGGAGATCGCCCAGCTCGCCGCCTGGCTTCGCCGCACACAGACCGACCAGCCGCCGTGGACCGACCTCCAGAGCAAGGTCGCCGCACTGCGCGCGCCGAACGGCGGCGCGCGCAGCCAGCATTGATCCAATCACGCCATTTCAGCGGAGCTTCGATCCATGAGCCAGTTCCAACTCAACGGGCAAGCGGTCACGGTGGACGTCGACGACGATATGCCCCTGCTGTGGGCGATCCGCGACACGCTCAAGCTCAAGGGCACCAAGTTCGGCTGCGGCATCGGCATGTGCGGCGCCTGCACGGTCCACTTGAACGGTCGCGCGATCCGCTCATGCGTGACGCCGGTGCGCGCCGCCTACGGGCAGACCGTGACCACTATCGAGGGGCTCTCGCCCAACGGCGACCATCCGCTGCAGAAGGCGTGGATCGCCACCCAGGCGCCGCAGTGCGGCTACTGCCAGAGCGGGCAGATCATGCAGGCGGCCACGCTGCTGCGTGACTTCCCCTCGCCCACGGACGAAGACATCAACCAGGTGATGGGCGGCAACCTGTGCCGCTGCATGGCGTACCCGCGCATCCGCGAGGCGATCAAGCAGGCCGCCGCCGAGATCCAGGGGGCGAGCCATGAATAAGTTCCTTCGCCACGATCCGACCGATGCGCCCGCCCTACCGTCGCGCCGCAGCTTCCTGATTGGCGCCGCCGCCACCGGCGGCTTCATGATGGCGTTCGCGCACGCCGCGGTGCTGCTGCCCGGGCAGTCGCCCGACGCGGCGCTCGCCAGCGGCGGCTACGACCCCAACCTGTGGGTGCACATCGCGCCGGACGGCACCATCACCGTCAACATCATTCGCGCCGAGATGGGCCAGCACGTGGGCACGGCCCTGGCGCGCATCCTCGCCGACGAGCTGGAGGCGGACTGGTCGCAGGTGCGCATCGAGCACGTCGACAGCGATCCGAAGTGGGGCACGATGGTCACCGGCGGCAGCTGGTCGGTGTGGCAGAGCTTTCCGCAGCTCAGCCAGGCCGGCGCCGCCGCGCGTACCGCGCTGATCGAGGAAGGCGCCCGCCTGCTCGGCGTCAAGCCCGCCGCATGCACCGCGCGCGCCAGCGCCGTGCATGCGGGCAGCCGCTCGGTGAGCTACGCGAAGATCGTGCAGGCCGGCAAGCTCTCGCGCACGTTCTCGGCCGACGAGCTGAAGGCCATGCCGATCAAGCCGCCGTCCGAGCGCCGCCTGGTGGGCACACCGACCCAGGCCATCGACATTCCCGGCAAGACCAACGGCAGCGCCGTGTACGGCATCGACGCCGAAGTCGAGGGCGTGCTCTACGGCGCCCCGAAGATCCCGCCCACCCGCAACGGCTCCAAGGTCGTGTCGGTAGACGACAGCGCGGCGAAGTCGGTCAAGGGCTACCTGCGCTCGATCACGCTGGAAGATCCGTCCAACACCGTGCCGGGCTGGGTGGTGGTGCTGGCCGACTCCACCTGGGCGGCGATGCAGGCGGCCGCCAAGGTCAATGTGACCTGGCAGAACGACGACACCGCCAGCGTCTCGGACAAGGAGCTGGAGGACGAATCCAACCGTCTGATCGCCGACCCCAAGGCCGGCTCCACCGTGGTGGACGACGAGGGCGTGGACGCGGCGTTCGCCAATGCCGCCTCCGCGCTGGAGCAGCGCTACACCACCGCCGCCGTGAGCCACTTTCAGCTGGAGCCGGTGAACGCACTGGCGCTGGAGAAGGACGGCACGTGGGAGATCCACACCGGCAACCAGTGGCAGTCGCTGATCCTGCCCACGTTGGCCAAGGCGCTGGGCGTGGACGAAAAGCAGGTGGTGATGCGCACCTACCTGCTCGGCGGCGGCTTCGGTCGCCGGCTCAACGGCGATTACGCGGTGCCGGCCGCGCTGGCCGCCAAGGCCGTCGGCAAGCCGGTGAAGCTCACCCTGACCCGCGCCGACGACCTGCGCTTCGACTCCTTCCGCTCGCCCTCGGTGCAGCGCCTGCGCATGGCCTTCGACAAGAGCGGCAACGTGGTCGCCATGCAGCACGACGCCGCCGCCGGCTGGCCGACCAAGGTAATGGTTCCGGCATTCATGCCCAAGGGCAAGAACGGCGAGCCGTACGACCCGTTCTCCATCTCCGGTGCCGACCATTGGTACAACGTGGGCAAGCACCGCGTGCGCGCGCTGTCCAACGACCTGGCCAACCGCGCGTTCCGCCCCGGCTGGCTGCGCTCGGTGGGTCCGGGTTGGACCAACTGGGCGCTGGAAAGCTTCATGGACGAGGCCGCGCACAAGGTCGGCGCCGACCCGGTGCAATTCCGCCTCAAGCTGTTTGACGCCACCGGCAAGAACGCCGGCAGCGCGCCCAACGCGGTGGGCGGCGCCAAGCGCCAGGCGGGCGTGGTGCAGCGCGCTGCCGCGATGGCCGGCTGGGGAGAGAGCCTGCCGGCCGACACCGGCCTGGGCATCGCCACCAGCTTCGGCCAGGAACGCGACATGCCCACCTGGGTCGCCTGCGTGGCGCGGGTGAAGGTGGATCGCGCCAGCGGCAAGGTGATCGTGGAAAAGCTGTTCCTTGCCGTGGACGCGGGCACCATCGTTCATCCCGATGGCGCGCTGGCACAGGTGCAGGGCGCGGCGCTGTGGGGGCTGAGCATGGCGCTGCACGAAGGCAACGCGTTCGACAGCGGACAGATTCGCGACACCAACCTTGACCGCTACACCCCGCTGCGCACCATGGACGTGCCGGCGCTGGCGGTGGAGTTCATGCCCAGCACCGAGGCGGCGGTAGGGCTGGGCGAGCCGGCCACCACGGTGGTCGGCCCGGCGATCGGCAACGCAATCTTCGCCGCCTGCGGCGTGCGGCTGCGGCACATCCCGATCCGCCCGGACGACGTGCTCAAGGCGCTCAAGCAGAAGGCCTGATTCTCCGCGACGCTTAACTGCAGAAGCGACTTCAGTCGCGATGCTCTTTGCGGTAGTGCGCGAAAGGCATCGCGGCTGAAGCCGCTCCTACAGAGGATCACCTGAGGGCGCATTCGGGTCGCGCGTCGGGACGCGCTCACCGCCGGCAGCCACTCAGGCGGCGAGCCTCTCGATCAACGCGCGTGCAAACGCCGGGATATCATCCGGCTTGCGGCTGGTGATCAGCTGGCCGTCGGCCACCACTTCGCGGTCGTGCCACTGTGCGCCGGCGTTCTCCAGATCGTGGCGCAGCGACGGCCACGAGGTGACCTTGCGGCCCATCACCAGGCCGGCATCGATCAAGGTCCACGGGCCGTGGCATATGGCGGCCACCGGCTTGCCGCTGTCGCCGAATGCGCGGATGAAGTCGATCGCTTCGGGCTTGAGCCGCAGCTTGTCCGGATTGATCACACCGCCGGGCAGCACCAAGGCGTCGAAATCGTCCACCGTGGCCTTGCCCAGCGCCAAGTCCACCGGCACCGAGCTGGCCCAGTCGCCACCTTTCCAACCCTTGATCTGTGCGCTGTCGCCCGGCGCGATCACGGTGACGTCCGCGCCGGCCTCTTCGAGCAGGCGCTTGGGTTCAGTCAGCTCGGAGTGCTCGAAGCCGTCGGTGGCGAGAACGGCGACGCGGCGGCCTTTGATATTCGCTTGGCTCATGGGGGCTCCAGAGTGGGGATGTAGGGGATAACGCAGCATGGCCAGGCGAGCATGGTGCGGACGTCGCCGCCACGTGACCTCGCCGTGATCGGCGCCGATCGCTTGCGGCGCCGTGCCGTGCACGTGACCCGGGCGTGTTTCACACTGCGCACCACTCGATCGGCCGACCCGGGAGCCGCCGTGACATCTGCGCAGTACATGCTCGCCATCGACCAGGGCACCACCAGCTCGCGCGCCATCCTGTTCGACCGCGCCGGCCGCGTTGCGGGCATGGCGCAGCGCGAGTTCGGCCAGCTGTTTCCGCAACCGGGCTGGGTGGAGCACAACCCCCGCGAGATCCTCACCAGCGTGCTCACCACCATCACCGAGGTGATGAACAACGCCCAGGTGCCGGCCGCGGCGATCGCCGGCATCGGCATTACCAACCAGCGCGAGACCACCGTGGTGTGGGACCGGGCCACCGGCCAGCCGATCCATCACGCGATCGTGTGGCAGTCGCGGCAGACCCGCGATATCTGCGACCAGCTCAAGGCCGCCGGCCACGAGCCGATGGTGCGCGAGAAGACCGGCCTGCTGATCGATGCCTACTTCTCCGGCACCAAGGTGAAGTGGATCCTCGACCGCGTGGAAGGCGCACGCGAGCGCGCCCGTCGCGGCGAGCTGGCATTCGGCACCATCGACAGCTGGCTGATCTGGAACCTCACCGGCGGCCAGGTGCACGTCACCGACGTGAGCAACGCTGCGCGTACGCTGATGTTCGACATCCACACGCTGGACTGGGACGACGAGCTGCTGGCGATGCTCGAGGTGCCACGGGCGATGCTGCCGGCCGTGCGTTCGTCCAGCGAGATCTACGGCTACACGGCGCCGCAGCACTTCTTCGGTCGTGCCGTGCCGATCGCCGGCGTGGCCGGCGACCAGCAGGCGGCGCTGTTCGGCCAGGCCTGCTTCGAAGCGGGCATGGCCAAGAACACCTACGGCACCGGCTGCTTCATGCTGATGAACACCGGCAGCAAGGCCGTGGCCTCGGACAACGGGCTGCTGACCACGGTCGCCTGGAGCCTGGACGGCAGCGTGGAGTACGCGCTGGAGGGCTCGATCTTCGTCGCTGGCTCGGTGGTGCAGTGGCTACGCGACGGATTGCGCATGCTGGGCAAGTCCAGCGACTCGCAGGCCTATGCCGAACGCGCCGGCGACAACGATGGCGTGTACTTGGTGCCGGCCTTCGTCGGGCTGGGCGCGCCTTACTGGCGCAGCGACGTGCGCGGCGCGATGTTCGGCCTCTCCCGCGGCACCCGCAAAGAGCACCTCGTGCGCGCCGCGCTGGAGTCGATGGCTTACCAGACGCGTGACGTGCTCGCCGCGATGCAGGCCGATGCCCGCATCGAACTGAAGGAGCTGCGCGCCGACGGCGGCGCCATCGCCAACGATTTTCTCGCCCAGTTCCAGGCCGACATCCTCGGCGCGCCGCTGCTGCGCCCGGACGTGGCCGAGACCACCGCGCTGGGGGCGGCCTACCTGGCCGGCCTGGCCGTCGGGTTCTGGAGCAGTCGCGAGGAAATCGCCCAGCAGTGGGCGGTCGATCGCCGCTTTACCCCGTCGATGGCGAAAGAGCGGCGCGAGGCGCTTTATGCGGGCTGGACCATGGCGGTGCAGGCGACGCTAGGGTTTCGGGTCTGATTCTGAAACAACATCGGGCGCTGCCGGGAAAGGCCCTCGTTCGCAGCGCTCGACGCCAGGCACTTTGCGCGGACGCTCATCCCGCCTCGTCGTCATTCCCGCGAACGCGGGAGAAGCCTCTCAACGGCTTACGCCGGTCTTCCATTGGGCTTCTGCGCCAAGATCAAAATGGATTCCGGCGTTCGCGGGAATGACGGCACTGAAGGTTCCCGTGTACCGGAGAATCGCTAACCAAGACGGCAAAGGGCCGACAGCTGCAATTGCGAAACGCGCCGGCGAGCCGTAACCCTCAGCGCTTGGGCTGCAGCAGTGTCCCCGTGCAGTTGGGCGATCCGCACAGGCACTGCCACAGCTTCTTCAGCCGGGTGGTGTACGGCACGTCGAGCACGATGCCGTAGTTGTAGGTGAGCTCTTCGCCGGGCTTGATCGCGCGGATCGCCTCGATCAGCACCTTGTCCTTGCGCGGGTCGCCGCTGGCGCTTTCCTCGATCACCGCGCGGCAATTGGGGTTGCAACTGTGGTTGATCCAGCGCGCCGTGTTGCCCTTGCGGTTGGCGTCGATGATGTAGTCGTCGTTGAGCGTGAACAGGAACGTGTGTCCGGTCTCGCCGCCGTCGCCATACATCTCGTCCGCTTCGGCGTGGGTCATCAGCGTACCCTTGTACTGGACGATTTCCTCGCCCTTGCGGATGACCTCGGTGGCGAACACGCCGTTGCCGTGGATGGGCGAGCGGCGGGCGATGAAACGTGCAGGCATGCGGACGATCCGGTGATGGGTAAACGCTGATGATGCCCGTTCGGGGTGATCGTTGAAACCGCGGCTCCCGGGACAAAGGCCGTGACGGCTTCGCCCATCCGTCCGAAGCGGTCAGGCTGGAGCCGCTCCCACAAAAACAGCAAGCGCTCGATCTCTTGCGCGAGCAGCTTCAGCTGCGATGCCTCTCGCCCCTCCCCTCTTCAACCGCAATCGTCACTGACCCCGCTCGACGCCGGCGCCACCCCAGCTGCGACATCCCGCGACGCCCTCGACGGGTTCTGCCGCCACGCAAAGATGGTTAGAATCGAGCATTCAAACGATCGTTTGGAGAAGCCGTGATGCGTCTGCTGCGCTGGATCGTCCCCGCCGTGCTTGCCCTGGGCCTGATCGCCTGCGGGCCGCCGCGCAAGAGCGTGTTTCCCCCGGCCGTGAGCATCCAGCAACTGCAGGTGCAGCCCAGCGGCGCCTGGCACCTCACCGTGCGCATCCAGAACAACAGCTACGGCGAGATGGACTTCACCGCCATCGAAGGCACGCTGCAGGTGGCCGAAGGGGTGCCGGTACGCCTGCACGGCACGTTCAAGCGCGACATCCCCGCGCTCTCCGGCGACATCGTCGAACTCGACGTGCTGCCCACGCCCGAGATGAGCAAGGCGCTCGCCGCCACGGCCGCCAAGGGCAGCGGCGGTTCGCTGGCCTACCGCGTCAGCGGCAGTGCCACCGCCAAACCCGAACAGGAAAAGCAGCCGCGCAGCTTCGGCTTCAGCGGCAACGACTGGCTCTCGCCGGCCCCCGGCATTCCCAACACATTCCGCTGACCGCCATCCGGTTCCACGCATTCCACCGAAGGACATCGCCATGACGCTTTACAAGGCCCCTCTCGACGACCAGCGTTTCGCCCTCTTCGACGTACTCGGCGCGGAAGCCGTGCTGACCGGCCTGGAAGGCGGCGAAGGCCATACGCGCGATCTGCTCGACGCCGTGCTCGAAGAGGCCGGCAAGCTGTCCGAGCAGGTGCTCGCCCCCACCAACTGGCCGGGCGACGTCGAGGGCTGCCACTACGACAAGGCCACCCGCACGGTCACCACGCCGAAGGGTTTCAAGGAGGCGTTCAAGGCCTTCGCCGAAGGCGGCTGGGCCGGTCTCACCATGCCCGAGGCCTACGGCGGCCAGGCGCTGCCGGCGGTGATGGGCACGGCCACCACCGAGCTGTTCCAGTCGGGCAACCTGTCCTGGAGCCTGTACCCGTTGCTGTCCGAAGGCGCCTGCCACGCGATGGAACTGCACGGCGAAGAGTGGCACCGCCAGCTCTACATGCAGCCGATCGTGGAAGGCCGCTGGACCGGCACCATGTGTCTCACCGAGCCGCAGGCCGGCTCCGACCTCGGTCTTCTGAAGACGCGCGCCGAGCCCGCCGGCAAGGGCATCAACGACGCCGACCTGTACAAGATCACCGGCACCAAGATCTTCATCAGCGCCGGCGAGCACGACCTCACCGAGAACATCGTGCACCTGGTGCTGGCGCGTCTGCCCGACGCCCCGGCCGGCAGCCGCGGCATCTCGATGTTCATCGTGCCGAAGTTCAAGGTGCACGCTGATGGCTCGCTGGGCGAACGCAACAGCGCGTTCGCCGGCGCTATCGAGCACAAGATGGGCATCAAGGGCTCGGCCACCTGCGTAATGAACTTCGACGGCGCCGAGGGCTACCTCATCGGCCAGCCGCACAAGGGCCTGATGGCCATGTTCACCATGATGAATGCCGCCCGCCTCGCGGTGGGCGTGCAGGGCCTGGCGCTGGCCGAGCGCGCGCTGCAGAACAGCCTCAACTACGCCCGCGAGCGTCTGCAGTCGCGCGCGCTTTCCGGTGCCAAGTTCCCCGACAAGCCGGCCGACAACCTGCTGGTGCAGCCGGACGTGCGCCGCATGCTGCTGACCCAGCGCGCCTTCGTCGAAGGCTCGCGCCTGCTGGTGCTCTACAACGCGCTGCAGGTGGACATCGAGGCGCGTGCCAAGGACGAAGCCACCCGCCAGAAGGCCAGCGAGCTGGTAGCGTTCCTGATCCCGATCTCCAAGGGCCTGGTCACCGAGCTCGCGATCGAGTGCACCAAGGAGGCGCTGCAGATCTACGGTGGTCACGGCTACATCGGCGAGAACGGCATGGAGCAGTTCGCCCGCGACGCGCGCATCACCACGCTGTACGAAGGCACCACCGGCATCCAGGCCGCCGACCTCTTGGGGCGCAAGATCCTCCAGCTGCAGGGCGTGGGCTTCAAGCATCTGCTGGAAGAAATCAGCGGATTCTGCCAGCAGCACAGCGCCGATGAGTCGCTGCGCGCGCTGATCGGCCCGCTCGCTGTTTACGCCAAGCAGTGGGGCGACATGACCATGAAGCTGGCCCAGCGCGTGCAGGGCAACCCGGAGGAGCTGGGCGCCGCCGCCAACGATTACCTGTACTACTCCGGCTACGTCACCCTCGCCTACCTGTGGGCGAAGAGCGTGGCTGCCGCGGACAAGAGCAGCCAGCCGGCCGTGTTCAAGCAGGCCAAGCACGACACTGCCAGCTTCTACTTCACCCGCATCCTGCCGCGCTGCCTGGTGCACCAGGCCGGCATCGAAGCGGGCGTGGCGACGCTGCCCGAGATCGCCTAACTACCCGCTGCACGACCCCAAAAAAAGCCCGGCATCGCCGGGCGTTTTTTTTGCCACGCACACGAGCGGTTAGCCCACTTGTTGCCCAGCCGAAGCGATTGCTAGGCTGACGCAAATCAAGGGGGAAATGCTCATGCGTCGGATGGCCGTACTGTTCGCCTGCCTGCTCACCTGCACCAGCGCCCTGGCGGCGTCGACGCTGCAACCGGGCGATACGCCGCCCGACGCGCTGGGCGTCACCCGCGACGGCACCCACCTCACGCTGTCCTCGATGCGCGGCAAGGTGGTGGTGGCCAGCTTCTGGGCCACTTGGTGCGGCTACTGCATGAAGGAGCTGCCGACTCTCGCGAACATCCAGCAGCTCGCGACGCAGCGGCACCTTCCGCTGCAGATCGTGGCGGTGAACGACCAGGAAAGCCGCGAGGTTTTCGTCCGGACCACGCGAAACATGCATCGCATCCTGCCCAGCCTGGTGATGACCTGGGATGCGGACGGCAGCACGGGCAAGCCGTACGGCAGCAACGAGAGCATTCCGGTCATGGTGATGTTCCGCCCCGATGGCACCATCGCCCATTTGCACGTGGGCTACGACGAAAGCGCACTCGACGAGATCCTCGGGGAGATCAACGCGCTGGTGGCGCAGGCTGCCGCCCAGCCCGCGCAGGCAATGGCCGCGCACTGACCTCCTCATTCCAGTAAGCGGCGAGGTCCTGCAGCCCCAGTGACGCCTTGCCACAGGGCGCGAGCCGATCGCCGCATGCGATGATCGTCGGCCAGGGAAGCAACGAACCGCCCAATCGTGTCCATCGCTCACCGCCAACGAGGCCCCGTCGCCTGGCTTGCCATCGTCGCCCTGTGGCTGACGATCGTGGCGCCCGTGGTGTCGCAGACGCTGGCCAGTCCGCTGGACGCGCTGGTGAGCATCGGTTGGTGTGGCGCCCATCACGACGATGGCACGCAGTCGCCGCCGAGCGGCCACCTGCTGGAGAAGTGCGGCTATTGCGGGCTGTTGTCCGGCCACTCGATCCTGCCCGACGCCGCACCGGCGCTCGCGGCGCACTCCGCGCTGACCGGGCCGCGGCTGGCGATGCCGCCGCCGCCCGCGCGCAGCGGCATCGTCCTGCTCGCGGCGCAACCCCGCGGGCCACCGGCACGCGTCTACGTCTGAGCCACGCACCGCCGGCGACTGATCGCCGCGGCCCGCTCGTGCGGGCACGCGGCCACCGGTCGCCCGCCACTCCGTGACCCCATGCGGACCGGGCGTATGCCTGGTGTCCGCACGCTGCCGATTCCCCAGGATATCCATGACCCATGCATCGTTTGCCGGGCGCGCTTGCGCGTGCCGGCGCTCCGTCTATCGCCTGCGCCCGCTGGGCGCGCTGATCGCCACCGCACTGGCCGGCCCGGCGCTCGCCGCCAATCTGCCACCGGCGCAGCAGTTCGCACCGGTCGTCGTCACCGCGCCGATGCCCGATGGCCCACTCACCGTCGTCACCGACCCCAAGGCACCGCGCCAGCCGGTGCCGGCCAGCGATGGCGCCGACCTGCTCAAGAGCATCCCCGGCTTCTCCACCATCCGCAAAGGCGGCAGCAACGGCGATCCGGTGCTGCGCGGCATGAGCGGCTCGCGGTTGGGGATACAGATCGATGGCGGCCTGATCGGCGGCGGTTGCCCGTCGCGAATGGACCCGCCGACCGCGTACATCGCGCCGGAACTCTATGACCGCGTCACCGTGATCAAGGGGCCGGAGACGGTGATCTACGGCCCCGGCAATTCGGCCGGCGTGGTGCGCTTCGACCGCGACTTCAGCCGCTATGTCGAGCCCGGCTACAGCGTCGACGCCAGCGCGCTCGGCGGCTCGTGGGGCCGCAATGACCAGAACCTCGACCTGCGCACCGGCGCGCCGTCGGGCTACCTTGGCGTGAGCGCCAACCACACCCACTCGCAGGACTATGAGGACGGCGACGGCCACCGCGTGCACTCGCGCTACGACCGCTGGAATGTGGACACCACGCTGGGCTGGACGCCCACCGACGACAGCCGGCTGGAACTTTCCGTGGGCAAGGGCAACGGACAGGCGGCCTACGCCTTCAGCGGCATGGACGGCTCGCAGTTCCTACGCGAGAGCGCGGCGCTGAAGTGGACCCAGCAGCACCTCACCACGCACTGGGAGGAGCTCGAAGTGCAGGCGTACACAAACTACGCCGACCACGTGATGGACAACTACACCCTGCGCGATCCCGACCCGGCCAGCATGATGCCAATGGCAATGGCCTCCGACGTCGCCCGCCGCACCAACGGCGGCCGCATCGCCGGCACCTGGCGCTGGGACGACGTGCTGCAGTTGGTGGCTGGCATCGACGGCTCGACCAACACGCACACCGTGCGCAACGGCGGCAAGCCGGGTACCGCCACCGACTATCACCTTTATCCGCGTCAGCGCGATGCGCGCTTGTCCGATGTCGGCGCTTTCGGCGAACTGCGCTGGACCTTCGCCAAGCGCCAGCGGTTGATCGGCGGCGCGCGACTGGACCGCGCCCAGGCTCGCGGCTACGGCCTGTCCACCGTGGCCGGTGATGGCGGGATGGACATGGGTGGTGGCATGGGTGATGGCATGGGCGGCGGCATGGACATGGGCGACATGGGCATGGGTGTCGGCATGAACGCCGCAACCGTCGACGCCAGCCGCTCCTCCACCCTGCCCTCCGGCTTCGTCCGCTACGAGCGCGACTTCGCCGCGTCGCCGACCACGTTCTATGCCGGCATCGGCCACGTCGAGCGATTCCCCGACTACTGGGAGCTGTTCGGCCAGCACGTGGACGTATCGGTGCCGGGCTTCCGCCAACTCGACCCAGAGAAGACCACCCAGCTCGACATCGGCGTGCAGTACCACGACGCGCGCATGAAGGCCTGGGTCTCCGGCTACGCCGGCGTGGTGCAGGACTTCATCCTGATGCACTACCCGATGAGCGCGATGGGCCAAGGCACCGCCAGCAATGTGCGCGCGCGTATCGCCGGCGGCGAGGCGGGAGTGAGCTACGCGTTCGACGACCATTGGACCGGCGACGCCACGCTCAGCACCGCCTGGGGCGAGAACCGCAGCGAGCACCGACCGCTACCCCAGATGCCGCCGCTGGAAGCGCGCTTTGGCCTTACCTACGCGCGGGATGCGTGGTCGATCGGCGGCTTGTGGCGGCTGGCCGCCGCGCAGCACCGCGTTGCGCTGGGCGAGGGCAACATCGTCGGCCAGGATCTGGGGCCCAGTGCCGGCTTCGGCGTATTCTCGGTCAACGGCAGCGTCCGGATCGGCAAGCCGTTCACCCTCAGCGCCGGTATCGACAACCTGTTCGGCGTCACCTACGCCGAACACCTCAATGCCGCCCCGGAAGGCCTGGCCGGCTACGTCAACACCGTGCGCGTCAATGAGCCCGGCCGCACCGGCTGGCTCAAGTTCGCCATCCATCTCTAGATCGCAACGGCCATATCGCCATCGCTCTGATCGACATCAGGACCCGGGCACGCCGTACCACGTAGCGTGCCCGCATCCATCGAGGACTCTCCATGATTCGCCTTACCCGCACCCTTGCTTTCACCGCCCTCGGCGCACTGACCCTGCTGCCCGGCCTGGCCAACGCCTGCTCCACCTGCGGCTGCTCGCTCAATTCCGATTGGGCCAGCCAGGGCTACGCCACCTCCCGCGGCCTGCACCTGAGCCTGCGCGAGGACTACTTCAACCAGTCGCGGCTGATCGAAGGATCACACCGCATCGCCGTGGGCAGCATCGCCCTGCCCAGCGACGAGGAACTGCAGCGCAAGACGATCAACCGCAACACCCTGCTGGGCGCGGACTACAGCTTCAATCGCGCCTGGGGACTGTCGGTGCAGTTGCCCTGGTTCAGCCGCTATCACCAGACCTGGCCGGAGGGCGAAACCACGCTGTCGTCTTCCGACGGCCAGGGCATCGGCGACGTGCGCGTGCTCGGGCGCTATCAGGGCTTCAGCCCGGACGCGAGCTTGGGCCTGCAGTTCGGCGTGAAGCTGCCCACCGGCACGTTCAAGCAGACCTTCAACGCCGGCACGGCCGCCGGCGAGCTGCTCGACCGCGGCCTGCAGCGCGGCACCGGCACCACCGACGCGCTGCTGGGCGTGTACAAGTTCGGCTATCTCGGCGAGTCGGTGGGTTACTTCGCCCAGGCGATGGCGCAGGTGGCGATGAACGCACGCGACGGCTTCCGCCCGGGCAATTCGCTCAACGTGAACCTCGGCCTGCGCTATCTCGATGCCGGCATCGTCACGCCGCAGCTGCAGCTCAACCTGCACGGCGAGCAGCGCGAGAGCGGCGCGCTGGCCGACCGCGCCAACAGTGGCGCCACGCTGGCCTACCTCAGCCCAGGGCTCGGGCTGAAGCTGGGACGCCGGCTCGATGCGTTCGTGTTCCTGCAGTTGCCGGTGCACGAGCACGTCAACGGCATCCAGATCGAGCCGGGCCGACTGTGGTCGGCCGGCGTGCAGTACCGCCTGTAACGGCGCGCAGCCCGCCCGCCGGCGCGCGCCGGGACGTTGAGCGCGATGCCCCCTGGCCGGAGCGGACGTGCAGCCGTCTATTTGGTGGGCGGCGGCACCGGCACGACGACGCGCAGCTCCACGACGACCGTCTGCTCCGGGTGATCGTCCGGGCGGTCGTCGTCGTCGTGCGGCGGGCGCGGCGGCAGCCGCGACGTATCACCGGCGGGAGCCGGCGGCGTGGGCCGGGTGGGTCGGGTAGCCATGTCATTCTCCTGGTGGGCGCCCGTCGTCTGGGTTCGGGGCGGAGGAACTGCTCGCCGGTGCCGATTCGCCCGCCGCGGTCGCGAGCAGGCCGCGGCGTCGGAACGTGAGGTTGCTGGTGATCTGCAGATCTGGCACGCCGGCGGCGCGCGCCCGGTTCAGTCGCAGGCGCGCCTGCGCCAGGTCGCCGAGCGCGGCCAGCGTCTCGGCATTGATCAGCGCCACTTCGCCGGGGTCGCCCGTCAGCGACTCGGCGCGCCCGATCATCCCGCGCGCGGCGGCGCCATCGCCGAGCATCGCCCGGTACAGCCCCAGCGAGGCCCAGCCGGCGGCGTCATCCGGCTTGAGCTTCAGGTAATTCACGGCGAGATCCGCGGCCTTGCGATAGGCGTCGCGCGCTGCCGCGGTCTGCGTCGGATCGGCCTGCAGCGCTTCGCCGAGATTGGCCCACATCAGGAAATCCTGCGGCGACAGCGCCGCGGCGCGACGGCGCAGGGCGATCGCCGCGGCGTAGTCGCCCTGTTGGTACTTGATCAGGCCAAGGTTGGTCAGCGAGGCGGCATCGGGTTTGATCGCCACAGCCCGCTCCAGCGCTTTCGCCGCTGCGGCGCTGTCGCCCGCCTCCAGGTACAGCGCGCCGAGGGAGCTCCAGCCATCGGCAGCCTCGGGTCGCAGCGCGACCACCTTGCGATAGGACTCCAGCGCATGCGCAATGTCGCCGCCGGCGTACTGCTGGTAACCGATCTGCGCGTAGACGTCGGCGTCGCCGGGGCTGAGTTCGAGCGCGCGGCCGAACTCCGCGATCGCGCGCGCGGACTGGCCCTGCGCAACGTACACCTTGGCCATGCCGATGTGCGCCTCGGCCTGGGTCGACGGCGACTGCTCGCTGTCGCGGTAGGCGGCGAGCGCGCGCTCCAGGTCGCCGTGCGCACGGTACAGATCGCCCACCGCCAGCTTCACTTCGGCCAAGCCCGGGTCCATCTGCGCGGCGCGACGGCAGGCGTCCATCGCCCGCTCGAACGCGGCCGCGTTCCGCGCGTTCTCGAACTGCCAGATCTCGAGGCGGCACAGCTTGGCCTGCGCCTTTGCGAAGTCGTGGTCGGTGGCCAGCGCCTGACCGAAGCGCTCGGCGGCGCGGGTAGCGTCTTCCGGCCCCGTGGCGTGGTGCAGCAGTTGCAGGCCCTGCAGGTAGGCGTCGAAGGCCGCCTCGTTGTGGGTCGGCGCCAGCCGCCGCCGCCAGCGCGGATCGTCCGTGGGCAGCGTACCGGTCAGCGCCTGCACCACCTCGCCGGCGATCTCGGTCTGGGTCTGGAAGATGTCCTGGAGCTGGCGGTCGTAGGTGTGGCTCCACAGGGTGAAGCCGGTGGCGGTGTCGGACAGGTGCGCCGTGATGCGCAGGTGCTGCCCTTCGCGGCGCACGCTGGCCTGCAGGATCGCCGCCACACCGAGCCGGGTGCCCCAGCGGCGTGCGTCCAGCCCCTCGCCGACCGCCTGTGGCGGGATCGATGCGGCCACCTTGAGCCCCTTCACGCCAGCGAGCGCATCGCGCATCTCCTCGGTGAGGCCGGCGGCGAAATAGTCCTGATCGGGTGCTCCGCCCAGCGCGGTGAAGGGCAGCACGGCGACCGACGTCAGCGCCGGGCGCGCCGCCCGGTCGCGCGCGAACCACGCGCCAGCCATGGCCAGGACGACCGCTGCCAGCGCGCCCAGCGCCATCGCGAGGCGGGGGCGCCGACGGAGCCGGCCCGGCAGATCGGCAGGAGGATCAGCCGGCATCGCCGCCGGCACCGCCACTTCCGACTCCCACACCGGGGTGTCGGGCGGCACGGAGGGGATGGTGACCGCCGTGACGGGATCGATGGCATCCAACGGGGCCACGCTCGCCTCGGCAACGGTGATGGTGGCCGAGGTGTCCGGCCGAGTCGCGGCGTCGAGCGACCCGGCCGCAGGTGCGGCGAGGTGGCCGATGAAGCAATAGCCGAGCGCATGCCGGGTCTGGATGTAACGCGGCTCGTGCGGATCGTCGCCCAGGGCGTGGCGCAACTGGGCGATGGCCCGCGTCAGCACGCCCGGCGTCACGTGGCGGTGTCCCCACACCTGGTCGAGCAGCTCGTCCCGGCCCACCAGTTCGCCCGGGTGGCGCAACAGCGCCAGCAGCACCGCGAAGGCCTTCGGTTCCAGCGGCTGCGCCGCGCCAGCGCGCAACACCGTATGCGCGGCCGGATCGACCACGATCTCGTCAAATCGATACGGTTGCGTCCCCTGGCCGCCCGCGTCCGAGTCCCTCGGATCCATCGGCAAGCCCTCTGGCGATCACGAAAACCTGCGCATTCGCTCGCGCAAACCTCGTCCTTTCATCATGACCCAAAACCGCTCGGGGAGGGAATCTGGACCGGCGCCGCAACCCCGCGGCGCGCCCACGGAGATGACGCCATGTATGCCCAAGCCCCCTTCCTCGCACCCATCGCCAACGCACTGCTGCCGCCCGCCGGCCAGTCTTCGCGCCATCCGGCCCGCCGCCATCTGGTAGGCGACTACCCGGTGGACCAGGCGGCGCTGGATCATTTCAACCGCCTGCTCGCCAAGCTTCACCATGTGCCGCTGGCGTGCGACCAGCTGGCCACCGCCGCGCGGGAGCTGATCGACCAGCCACGCGTTTCGGCCCGCTATCCCGGGCCGATCGCGCAGCGGCTGGAGCTCGCGGGACGGATCGACCGCATGGTGACCGACCACGACTGGACGCCCGACCACCAGGCCGCCGAGGTCGCCCATCTCGTGGCCGATTACCTGCACGGCACGGACATGCTGATCCCGGCCTCGGTTCCCGCCGTGGGCCATCTCGACGACGCGATCCTGGTCGACGCGGCCTGGCCGAAGCTGGCCGACGAGGTGGCTTGCTACCAGGACTACTGCCGGCTGCGCGCGATCGAGGCCGAGTTGCGCGGCTGCGAGGCCGAATCGATGCCGTTCAGCCGGGACGACTGGCAGCGCGCCCGCGTGCTGGAGGCCGAGCTCATTGCGCACTGCCGGCGCAGCGGATCGTGCAGCTACCTGCCTGGCCAGGGGCCGGCGCTGTTCCGGGTGAGCTGAGCGCATGCGGCGGCCTCAGCGACTGCCGGGCGGCACGGGCGGCCGCCCGGCGGGGTTTCCAAGCCCCGGGCCCCGGGTGTAGAACCTGGGGCTCGGACACCGCCACCACTGCAGGCTCATGAGCGACCGCCATTTCCTGATCCGTCTGGCCGAAGACGATGACGACTTCATCCTCGGCCTGGTGCCGCGCTTCGTGGATTTCACCCTGCCCGCCTGGCGCAAGCGGCACGAATGCATCGAGGGCATCCGCGCGGACCTCGTCCACCATCTGGACGACCAGCCACCGAACAGCTTCCTGTTCGTCGCCGAGGACGAGGACGGCGAGCCGGTGGGCTTTCTGCACCTGCAGAAGACACAGGACTTCTTCAACGGCCGCACCAATTGCCACATCTCCGACCTGGCCGTGGCGCCGGGCCAGGAGGGCCAGGGCGTCGGCCGGGCGCTGCTGGCGCATGCGGAGGACTGGGCGCGCGAGCATCGCTGCGCGCTGATGACGCTGGCGGTGTTCCCGGGCAACGAGCGGGCGTGCGCGCTGTACGAGGCGAGCGGCTACGACACCGACCTGCTGCGCCTGGCCAAACCGCTGCGTTGATATCGAACACAAAAAACCCGCGGCTGCCGGGCAGCCGCGGGTTCGTGTCGCATCAACGCAAGGATCAGTTAACCGTGGTGCTGCCGGCGCTGCCGGCCTCGGTCTGCTCACGCTCGTTCAGGCGCAGCGACACGCGGTCGATGTTGGCCAGCGACAGCAGATGGGCGTAGATCCAGCCGAGCACGCCTTCCTTGAGGAACTCGTGGGCGACCTTCTCGTCGAGCTGGCGCAGCTTCTCCTCGCTGACCACGAACAGGCCGTTGAGGTTGATGGTCTTGCCGTCCTTCTCCAGCCGGATGTTGCGCGGCTCGAGCAGGTCGTACTTGCGTAGCTGGTCCATGAACCAGTGCGTGCGGGCCACGTGCTGCTGGAACTCGCCGAGGAAGTTGACGGCGTTGGCCAGCATCTCGGTGTCGGCGCCGTCTTCCTTGAACAGGCGCTCGCCCTGCTCGGTGTTGAAGCCTTCGTAGGCCTCGTCGAGGAATACGGTGAAGTCGTCGCCTTCCTGGCCTTCCGGCTTCTCGGCGAGGATGAACGGGTAGCGGCGGATGAAGGCCGGCACGTAGGTGTTCGACGCCCACTGGCCGTCGGCGTCCACGAACAGGTTCTCGTTCTGGCGCAGGCCGAGCAGGGCCATCGGGCCGGCGTCCTTCATGTCGGCACCGGCGAACAGGATCGGCACGTCACGCGCCGCGGCGGGGAACTCCACGCCGGTCAGCGGCACGGAGTGCACGTTGGCCGCGAACTTCAGGCTCGGCACCGGCTTCAGGCGCAGATCCTTGTGGGCGGAACGGTTGAGCGGCACGGGACGCTCGTAGAAAAAGACTTCAGCCACGTTACTTACCTCTGCCCAGCCGCGCCGGGGTTGCCACCGTTGGCTCCCCCTCCCAAACCCGGCCCGGGTCTCAAGACGAACGCCCACTATAGCAGCGCCCCCGGCCGGCCGCGAACTGCCGCCCAGGCAGCCTATGTGTTTGCCGCGGCAGGGTTTTGCATGCGAATCGCAACACAGTTGGGCTATGCTCGGATCCAGCCACACCGCTGCATTGCGATGCGTTTTCCCCAGGCCCTGACCGAAGGATGGACTGCATGCTGATGGAAGTGCCGCTCCGGGCGGATCTGCGTTCGACCCGGGTGCTTTCGCTGGACGCCACCGGCCGGATCCTCGACTGGATCAGCTGGCAGGATGCGGCTTGCCTCTACGTACGCGATGCCGTGGCCTGGACCCTGGGTGACCCCTGCCTGACCGTGCACGGCGGCATGAACCGCGCCCGCGGGGAACAGAGCACGCTGCAGCTGCATCCCATCATCGCCAGCACCGGCCACTGCCGCGACCACGCGCTGGATCCAGCGCCGGCTCTTACCAACACCGCGCTGTTCGCCCGCGACCGCCATATCTGCCTGTATTGCGGCAATCACTACAACCGCGGCGAACTCACCCGCGACCACGTGCAGCCGGTGTCCAAGGGCGGCCGCGACGAGTGGGAGAACGTGGTCAGCGCGTGCCTGGCGTGCAATCTGCGCAAGGCCAACCGTACCCCGCAGCAGGCGCACATGCCGCTGCTGGCCGTGCCCTACCGGCCGAGCTGGGTGGAACACCTGATCCTGTCCAACCGCAACATCCTGGCTGACCAGATGGAGTTCCTGGTCAACCACCTGCCGCGCGACCGCCGCGCCGCGCACGCCTGACGCATCCCTGACATTCAATCGCCGGGTTCGGCCGCCAGGGCCTGCTCCACGTCGTCCAGTTCGCTGCGGGCTCGCTCGGCCAGCTGGCAAAAGTGCTTGAGGATGAGTTAGAGAGGGGGGTCGTCAAGATATTAAAAAGCCACCACATCATTGTGAGCGTGGCT